>PFGT01000060.1:121229-124859 GCA_002782005.1 Hydrogenophilales bacterium CG12_big_fil_rev_8_21_14_0_65_61_21
AGGCTCAACATCCCATAAAATCCGCGCCTTTCTGTAAGACCACGCCCGAAGTTTTCGGGCAAAATATTCAGGACAGAATCATGAAAACGTTTTCCGCTAAGTCGCATGAAGTCGAGCGCGGCTGGTTCGTGGTCGATGCCACCGACAAGGTTCTTGGCCGTCTGGCCGCCGAGATCGCCCATCGGCTGCGCGGCAAGCACAAGGCCATCTTTACTCCCCACGTGGATACCGGCGATTTCATCGTCGTGGTGAACGCCGAGAAGATGCGTGTGACCGGCGACAAGGCACTGGGCAAGAAGTATTACCGCCACTCCGGTTACCCTGGCGGCATCACCGAAACCAACTATGGCGATATGCAGGCCAAGCACCCTGGCCGCGCCCTGGAAAAGGCCGTCAAGGGTATGCTGCCCAAAGGCCCGCTGGGTTACGCAATGATTAAAAAGATGAAGGTGTATGCCGGCGGCGAACACCCGCACACCGCCCAACAGCCGCAAGTCCTGGAATTCTGAGGAATAGATCATGATTGGCAACTACTACTATGGCACCGGTCGTCGCAAGAGTTCCGTGGCCCGCGTGTTCCTCAAGACCGGCTCCGGCAGGATCGTCGTGAACGGCAAGCCACTGGATGAATACTTCGCCCGCGAAACCGGTCGCATGATCGTCCGTCAGCCGCTCAAGCTGATCGACCGCGAGACCAGCGTTGACATCATGGTGAACGTCCACGGTGGCGGCGAATCCGGCCAGGCCGGCGCGGTCCGCCATGGCATCACCCGCGCGCTGATCGAATTTGATGCCGGTTTCAAGCCGCCCCTCAAGGCGGCTGGCCTGGTAACCCGCGATGCCCGCGAGGTCGAGCGTAAGAAGGTCGGTTTGCGCAAGGCCCGTCGGCGCAAGCAGTTCTCCAAGCGTTAATCCACTGGATAGACTAAGAGCCGCCTTCGGGCGGCTTTTTTCATGCTTGCGCGCTATCATCGCGTAAGCGCTTTTTGAGAGGGAAACACATGATTAAGGCAGGCATTGTCGGCGGCACTGGTTACACCGGGGTTGAATTGCTCCGTTTGCTGGCCCAGCATCCCGAGGCGGAGGTCACGGCGATTACCTCCCGAAAGGAAGCCGGCATGAAGGTGGCGGAGATGTTCCCGTCCCTGCGCGGCCGGGTCGATCTGGCCTTTACCACGCCCGAAACGGCGCCGCTCAATGCCTGTGACGTGGTCTTCTTTGCCACGCCCAACGGCGTCGCCATGCAGCAGGCCCGTGCACTGCTCGATGCCGGGGTCAAGGTGATCGACCTGGCCGCCGATTTCCGCATTCAGGACATCGCCGAATGGTCCAAGTGGTATGGCATGGAACACGCCTGCCCGGACCTGGTCGCCGAGGCGGTCTATGGCCTGCCCGAAATCAACCGGGATCAGGTCAAGACCGCCCGTCTGATCGCCAATCCAGGCTGCTATCCGACGGCCGTGCAACTGGGCTTTTTGCCCTTGATCGAGGCCGGCGTGATCGATACCTCGTGGCTGGTGGCCGACTGCAAGTCGGGCGTCTCCGGCGCCGGTCGCAAGGCCGAGATTGGCGCTTTGTATGCCGAAGCGACCGACAACTTTAGGGCCTACGCGGTCGCCGGTCACCGTCACCAGCCGGAGATACGTCAGGGCCTGGCCCGGATGGCCGGCCACGACGTCAACCTGACCTTTGTGCCGCACCTGACCCCGATGATTCGCGGCATCCATGCCACTTTGTATGCCCGGCTGACCAAGGATGTCGATTTGCAGACCCTGTTCGAGGCGCGCTATGCTGGCGAATATTTTGTCGATGTGCTGCCCGCCAAGGGACATCCGGAGACCCGTTCGGTGCGCGCCTCCAACCTCTGCCGGATTGCTGTCCATAGGCCACAAGGCGGCGACATCGTGGTGGTTCTGTCGGTGATTGATAATCTGGTCAAGGGCGCATCCGGCCAGGCGGTGCAGAACATGAACCTGCTGTTTGGTCGGTCGGAGAACACGGGCCTGACCCAGGTTCCGGTGTCGCCCTGATTGACTTGAGCGAATTTGGTAGAGATAATTAGTCAACTATTTATTGTTTAGGAGTATTGCCATGTCCGAAATGCCCACCCCCTTCAACTTCTCAGATAGCGCTGCCAACAAGGTCAAGGAACTGATCGCCGAAGAAGGCAACCCCGAACTGAAGCTGCGCGTCTTCGTGACCGGCGGCGGCTGTTCCGGCTTCCAGTACGGTTTCACCTTCGACGAAGTACAGAACGAGGACGACACCACCATGGTCAAGAACGGCGTCACCCTGCTGATCGACTCCATGAGCATGCAGTACATGACGGGCGCCGAGATCGACTACACCGAGGGCCTGGAAGGCGCTCAGTTCGTCATCAAGAACCCCAACGCCGTGTCCACTTGCGGCTGCGGTTCGTCCTTCTCGGTTTAACTGGGCACGGATCAGGCGGGGCGGCGTAGGCCGCCCTTTGCGTTTATATGACTGAAAAATTCAAGACCGTCGCCTGCCCCACCTGCAACCAGCCGGTGGAGTGGCGACCGGAAAACAAATTCCGGCCATTCTGTTCCGAGCGTTGCAAGCTGATCGATCTGGGCGAATGGGCGGCCGAGAAATACAAGGTGCCGGCTGAGGATGGCTTTTCCGAGGATGAATTCGACGACGCGGGCTACTGACTCGAACCGCTATGCAAATCCGCCTGGTCGCCGCCTGCCTGCTGTCCGTATTTCTAACCATGCCGGCCCTGGCCGCCGCCGAGGCCGCGCCGGCCTTGGTTCTGGCCGAGGTCTACCGCAACGCTATCGATCCTGCCGGTTACTGGGTCAGCGAAAAACTAGACGGCGTCCGGGCCTACTGGGACGGCCGTAAACTCTATTTCCGTAGCGGCCATCCGGTGCCGGCCCCGGCCTGGTTCACCCGCGATTTTCCCACCACACCGCTGGATGGCGAGCTCTGGCTGGGCCGAAATACATTCGAGCGTCTGTCCGGCATTGTGCGCAAGGCTGAGCCGGTCGACGCGGAATGGCGGCAGGTCCGCTACATGCTGTTTGAGTTGCCTGGCGCGGAGGGGACATTCACCACCCGCAAAGACAGGCTGGCCCAGTGGGCCGAACACGCCGGCATCCCCTGGTTGCAGGCCGTGGAGCAATTCCGGGTGGCCGACCAGAAAACGCTACTGGCGAAACTGGACAGCGTGGTGGCGGCGGGCGGCGAAGGCCTTATGCTGCACCGCGCCGACGCGCCTTATACGGCTGGCCGGAGTGATGATCTGGTCAAGCTGAAGCCCTACCTGGACCGTGAGGCCAAGGTGGTCGCGCATCTGCCGGGAGCAGGTCGCAACACCGGTCGGCTGGGCGCCCTGCTGGTGGCGGACGACAACGGCCGCAGCTTCCGCGTCGGCACCGGATTCAGCGATGCCCAGCGGGAGGCCCCGCCTCCGGTCGGCAGTACGATCACCTATCGCTATCGTGGCCTGACCGCCAAGGGCCTGCCGCGTTTCCCGGTCTTCCTGCGGCTACGCGAAACGTTCTAATGTAGTGTTGCATTCTTTGGAATGCTTATATGTAAGCCCTTGTCGGGATTCAACCCAACAAGCCGGGCATGTCAGCGGGGTTTTGTAGGTCGGGATTC
>PFGT01000060.1:124872-138379 GCA_002782005.1 Hydrogenophilales bacterium CG12_big_fil_rev_8_21_14_0_65_61_21
TCCGATGCATTGGTCTTTCCTTGTACGCATATGTGCCAAACAACGTGCAACACTACACTAGTTTTTTCGCCAAATGGCGAGCAGCTATAGATCATGTCCGGGCAGAGGGCGCACTGGCTCAGCAGTGCCTGGTGGGTGCGTGGTCGTGTAACCAGTTTGCTCATGCCCGTTTGGGTTTTTGCGGTCGCGATGCCTTGGCTATGCGTAGAAACGCTGCCAACTCTTCCACCCAGCGCAACCGGTCTTCGACTGGGAGCGCGCGAAAAGCTCGCAGCCGCTCGTCGCTGACGTGATAGGTCCGGTCGGCGGGATCAAACGGCATGTTCAGTCCTCGGCAATGCGGCGAAGATGGTCGATGTCGGCGCGGTCGATGGGGCGTCCGACGGCTTCCTTGAGTGCGATCAAGTCGCTGATCGAGGCGACGACCACCGGCGTACCTTGAATATCAAAGGTAACGGCACGGGCAAGCATGGCCGCGAAATCAACGGGGGGGAACAGGAGTATGTCCAGCGTGACGCCGGCCAACCCCGGTACTTGCAGCGCGAAGGCTTCCAGGTTGCGCTCGGTGTGCCAACGCCGAAGTTGATCGAGATCGGCCAGGCTGTCGATAGCAACGGGCAGGGTCGGACGCATGTCCAGCTCCTTTGCCAAGGCAACCAGGGCTGCTAGGTTTTCCGGGGTCATGGCCACCGAGATATCGATATCCATCGTGGCCCGCTCAACGCCATGCAGTGAAACGGCCAGGCCGCCGATCAGCACATAGTCGATGCGGTGACGCTCGAACGCGGCGAACAGGTCAAGGTAGAACATCACGCGGCCGGGATGACAGGTTTTATCGAGTCAGCGTTTTCACACCCTCTGGCGTGCCCATCAGACAGACGTCGGCGCCTCGGCGGGCGAACAGGCCGACGGTGACCACGCCAACGATTTGGTTGATCTCGGTCTCCATGGCGACCGGGTCAAGGATGTTCATGCCATGGACATCAAGGATGACGTTGCCGTTGTCGGTGGTGAAGCCGGAGCGCAATACGGGGTTGCCGCCCATCCGGACCAACTGTCGGGCGACATAGGAGCGGGCCATGGGGATGACCTCGACCGGCAGCGAGAAGGCGCCCAGAACATCGACCAGCTTGCTCTGATCGATGATGCAGACAAACTGTTTGGCGCAGGCGGCGACGATCTTTTCCCGTGTCAGGGCGCCGCCGCCGCCCTTGATCATGGCCATGTGACGGGTGATTTCGTCGGCGCCATCGACGTAGACCGCCAGCTCGCCGGCCTCGTTCAGGTCGATGACCTGGATGCCGTGTTTTTTCAGGCGTTCGGCGCTGGCGACCGAGGAGGCCACGGCGGCGTCGATCCGGCCCTTGATGTGGGCCAGCTCGTCGATGAAGAAGTTGGCGGTGGAGCCGGTGCCCACCCCGATGATGCCGGCCGGCACATGTTCGATCGCGGCGCGCGCCACGGCTTGTTTCATTTCATCCTGAGTCATCATGGCTTTTTCTTTCAAGTTATGCGCGAAAGCCCGAGAATAGCGGGGTTTCCCGACGCGATCAAACCGGCCCATGACCGACTACCTAGAGAAAATCCTGCTCGCCCGCGTCTACGACGTGGCCGTGGAATCCAACCTCGACCCCGCGCCCAACCTGTCGCGGCGGATCGATAACCAGGTCTGGCTGAAACGCGAGGACATGCAGTCGGTGTTCTCCTTCAAGCTGCGCGGCGCCTACAACAAGATGGCCCACCTGACCAAGACGCAGTTGAAAAAAGGCGTAGTCACCGCCAGCGCCGGCAATCATGCCCAGGGCGTGGCGCTGTCGGCCCAGGTGCTCGGCTGTCAGGCGACCATCGTGATGCCGGCCACCACGCCCCAGATCAAGATCGACGCCGTAGCCAAGCGCGGGGCGACGGTGGTTCTTCATGGCGATTCCTATGACGACGCCTACCAACACGCGCTGACCATCGCCAAGAAAGAAAAGAAGAGCTTCGTTCATCCTTACGACGACCCCGACGTCATCGCCGGCCAGGGCACCATCGCCATGGAATTATTGCGTCAGGCGCGCGCGCCGATCGACGCCATCTTCGTGCCGGTCGGCGGCGGCGGCCTGATTGCCGGCATCGCCGCCTACATCAAGCGGCTTAAGCCTAAGATCAAGATCATCGGCGTCGAGCCGGAAGAGGCCGACGCCATGGCCCGCTCGCTGGCCAAGCAGGAACGGGTGACCCTGGCCAACGTCGGCCTCTTCGCCGATGGCGTGGCGGTCAAGCAGGTCGGCGAAGAGACCTTCCGGCTCTGCCGGTTGTACGTGGACGAAGTCATTCGGGTCAGTAACGATGCCATCTGCGCGGCGATCAAGGACGTATTCGAGGATACCCGCTCGATATTGGAACCGGCCGGGGCGCTCGGCGTGGCCGGCCTCAAGGCCTGGGCGGCGCGCGAGAAGGCCAAGGGCAAGAACCTCATCGCCATCGCCTCCGGCGCCAACATGAACTTCGACCGCCTGCGCTTCGTCGCCGAACGGGCCGAGCTGGGCGAAAAGCGCGAGGCCGTGCTGGCTGTGGCGATCCCCGAGAAGCCGGGCAGCTTCAAGACCTTCTGCTCACTGATCGGTGGCCGGGTCATCACCGAATTCAACTATCGCTACGCCGACCCCAAGGTGGCGCACGTCTTCGTCGGCCTGCAAGTGCATAACCGGGCCGAGGTGGCTAAGCTGATCGCCGCACTGAACAAGAATGAGTTGCCGGTGCTGGACCTCACTGACAACGAGATGGCCAAGCTGCACATCCGCCACATGGTCGGCGGCCGCGCGCCGCAGGTGAAGAACGAGACGATCTACCGTTTCGAATTCCCGGAACGACCGGGCGCGCTGATGCGCTTCCTCAACAGCATGAGCCACAACTGGAACATCAGCCTGTTCCACTATCGCAACCACGGCGCTGACTACGGCCGGGTGCTATGCGGCGTGCAGGTGCCGGCGGCCGAAAAGGCAGAGTTCCAGCAATTCCTCGATGGTCTTGGTTATCGCTACTGGAATGAGAGCCGCAACCCGGCCTACAAGCTGTTCCTGAAATGAAAAAGGCCCCACAGGGCCTTTTTCGGAGCTATGTCGGACTACTGCTTCGGGCAGGTGTTCATGCCTAGGATCGAGTACAACGGGCAGAATTTGATCAGGCCGGTGGCCAGGGGAACGATGCCGATCCAGGCCCAGGCCGGACCGCCCAGCAGCGCAGCCCAGGCGATCAGTGCGGCGCCCAGGACGATGCGCAGAATTCGATCGATACCGCCGACGTTTAGTTTCATGTCATGACTCCTTCAGTTGGTTGAGCGCCGCGCTTGCGCGCGACATGGAAGCCAGACTACGCAATTGCTTGAAAATAGTCGGTGACTTTTGTTACCTAAGCGCGGCGGCGTAATCGCGCAGGGCAGCGGCGTTGAGTATTTCGATCTTTTCCCGGCCGGTACGGACCCAGCCTTGTTCCTCGAACTGTTTCAATAGGCGGCTGACGATCTCGCGCACGCTGCCCAGCTCGTCGGCCAGTAGCTGGTGTGAGCCCAGGGCCAGCGGCGCACGCGCGGCCAGCAGCGCGGCCAGGCGCTGGTCCAGCTTGCGGAAGGCGATCTCCTCGACCAGTTGCATCAGCCCAGTCAGTCGTTCGCCGAACAGGTGAAAGACCGCCTGGCGAAAGGGCGGATGGGTTTCGGTCAATTCCAGAAATAAGGGCCGGGGCAGGGCCAGGGCGGTGATGTCGGTTTCGGCAACGCCGGTCGCCGGATAGGCGTCGCCGGCTAATAGACAACTGATTGTGACGATACAGATTTCGCCAGGATTGACCCGGTACAGGCTGATTTCCCGGCCGTTTTCGGCCCGTTTGAAAACGCGGATTGCGCCGGCTATGACCAGCGGCAGCGCCTGGCAAGCGTTGCCGGCGTCGAACAATAGGACGCCCGGCGGTGCGGTCATCGGCAAGGCCTGCCGGGCCACCTTGGCGGCCAGGTCGGGCGACAAATCGGCCAGAATGGCGCATTGCCGAATCAATTGAGCGGTATCGGACATAAAACCATGTTAGCGCGCCCGCCGGCTTGCCGCCAGTGTGCTCGGGCCGGCGTTGAACACCTTGGTTCTATTGAAATTTTTGACTGTTCCACGCGTGCCCTGCGTGAGTATAATTCGCACCCCGATCCGTCCATGCGCATTGCCATGCAACGCACCTTATTAAAATCCAAGCTGCACCGTGTACGCACCACCGCGTCGGAGCTGAATTACGAGGGTTCGTGCGCCATCGACGAGCTGCTGCTGGAGGCTGGCGACATCCGGGAGTATGAGCAGATCGACATCTACAACGTCAACAATGGCGAGCGTTTCACCACCTATGCCATCAAGGGTCCGCGCGGCAGCGGCATGATCTCGGTCAACGGCGCGGCGGCGCGCAAGGCGGCCGTGGGCGACCTGCTGATTATTGCCGTTTTTGCCGGCTATTCCGAGCTCGATCTGGCCAAATATCAGCCCAAGCTGGTCTATGTCGACGACAAGAACCGCGTCAAGCGGATTGGCGCCGAGATTCCGGCTCAGGCGGCCTGAGCCTTATCTAGTCGCCCCCAATCGAAACAGGGACCTGGGTCCGTCTTTCGGCCCGGCGCGATGTCGGAGTGGCCGACGATGGCCCCGATCGGGTAATGCCGGCATAAGACCCCGATCAAACCATTCAGACTTTCATATTGGGCATCGGTGAAGGGCGTGTCGTCGGCGCCTTCCAGCTCGATGCCGATGGAAAAATCGTTGCAACATTCCCGGCCGTTACAGGCTGAGCGTCCGGCGTGCCAGGCCCGCTTGTCAGCGGCCACGAACTGGATCAGTTCGCCGTCACGGCGGATGAAGAAGTGGGCCGATACGCGCAGGCCCTCGATGGTTCGATAATAGGGGTGGGCGGCTGGATCGAGCCGGTTAGTGAATAGCTCGATCACCCCGTCACCGCCGAACTCGCCTGGCGGTAAGCTGATGTTGTGGATGACCAGCAAGTCGATTGGCGTGCCGACCGGCCGGTCGTCGAAATTGGCCGACTCAATGTGTCGGACGTCGTTTAGCCAGCCCGCTTGGTCAAATTCCCGGTTCATGTCTGTCTCGTCAAGCCTACCCGGCCATTATCCCGCATCCGCTTGGTAGAATAGCGTGTCATTTTTACAGGGGTCGTTATGCTGTTTCTCGAACTCGTTTTTTTTCTGTTTCTGATCCTGATCGCTTCCGAGGTCTTCGTGAATGCCTTGGAACATTTGGGCGAGCGGCTGAAGATATCGGAAGGGGTAACCGGCTCGATCTTTGCCGCAGTGGGTACCGCCATGCCGGAGACCATCGTACCGTTATTGGCGATCTTCGGCGGCACCCAGAATCAGCAGATCAACGAGGAAATTGGCGTCGGCGCCATCTTGGGCGCGCCCTTGATGCTCTCGACCTTATCCCTGTTCATGATGGCCGCGTCGGTCTGGCAGCGGCGCGGCACCCAGGGCCACCTGACTCCGGAGCATACCGGCCTGACCCGCGACCTGAACTTTTTCCTGGCGGCCTTCGCCTTGGCTTGCGTGGCCTTGTTCGTGCCCCACGGGACGGCCGGCATTCGCGCTACCCTGGCATTTGTCATGGTGGCGATCTATTTCTTCTACCTCATGCTGACGCTCAAGGCGTCCGAGAAACTGGTCAAGGATGGCCATGCCACCGAGGCCGAGGCGCCCATGTGGCTGTCGCGCATCGGCTTGCCGGAAAATTTTCCGACCATCTTCATTCAGTTGGGCCTCGGTCTGGTCTTGCTGGTAGGCGGCGCCAAGGGTTTCATCACCGGCATCGAACAGGCCGCACCTTTGCTGGGTATCTCGGCGCTGATGCTATCGCTGATAATCGTGCCGATCGCCACCGAGCTGCCGGAGAAGATCAACTCGATACTCTGGATACGGCGCCGTAAAGACACCCTGGCTTTTGGCAACATTACCGGCGCCATGGTGTTTCAGGGCACGCTGCTGCCGGCCATTGGCATCCTGCTCACACCCTGGGCACCGCGTAAGGAGGTTCTGGCCGGCGTGGTCATCACCCTGCTGGCAGCGGGTTGGCTGCGCCTCATGTTGATGCGCGGCCAGTTGCGGGTGTTCCATCTGGCGGTCAATGGCGCCTTGTACTGCACCTATCTGGCGATCGCACTGACTTGATAGGTCGGTTGCGCCGGGCGGCACAAGGCTCGTGGCGGGCGGTCGCGCTGCACTGAGGTTATAATCGCGCCGGTATGAAATAGGGGTCGAACCGGAGCCGCCATGTCCCTTCAGGTCGTTAAGGATTTGCTGCAAAAGCACAAGCTGGTCGAGAGCATGCTGCATAACCAGCCCATGCCGCGTCACGACCTGGTCGAGACGCTGGTGCAGAAGCAGCACCTGACGGCCCTGCGCAAACATCTGGAGAGCCTGATTCCAGCCGAGATCGCCGTGATCCTGGAGGAGTTGCCGCTGGAGGACGCGCGTTTGATCCTGGACCAGGTCGATAAGGAAAGGGAGGCCGATGTCCTTTGGGAAGTGACCACCACGCTGCGCGAGAAACTGATCGGCACCCAGGAATTGCATAGCGGCCGAGGCCATCTGAACGCCTTCCAACTGGTCAATGGTCGTCTGTCCCAGATGGCGATCAATGGCCGCGAGGATATGGAGAGCATTCGGCCGATCTGGATCGACCTGCTGGGCGCCAGTAAGGCCGAGCGTGGCATGGTCGGGCAATACTATGGCGTGGAGTTGCCTAACCCAGACGAGAGCACCGACCTGGAGGCCAGCGCCCGTTATTTCCTGGGCGAGAACGATGAGGTGTTTTTGTTCTCGGACTTCCTGCTTGACCGCGAAGGCGAGTCGCGTGGCGTGCCGGTCTCCTTTGTCCTGCACAAGGATATCCTGTTCACCGTGCGTAACGAGGAGTTGCCGGTGTTTCGCTTGCAGCGTCTGCGCGCCCGCACCCAACCGGGCTATGTGTCCGACTGCAAGGATGTTCTGCTGGACCTGTACAGCGCCGACGTGGAATATTCCGCCGATGCCCTGGAGGATGTCTATGCCACCCTGGACAAGGTGGGCAAGACGGTCTTGCGGCAGGCCATGAGCGACCAGGAAGCGGCTCGCACCCTGGCCGATATCGCCGAGGAGGAAAACCTCAATGGCCGTATCCGGCGCAACATACTGGATACCCAGCGGGCGGTCTCGTTCTTGGTGCGCGGCAAGTTCCTGCTGGCAAACCAGTTGGACGATGCCAGACAGATCGTGCGCGACATCGAATCGCTGAACAGCCACACCTCGTTTCTGTTCGACAAGATCAACTTTCTGATGGATGCCACGGTCGGTTTCATCAACATCAACCAGAACCAGGTGGTTAAGCAGCTCACGGTGCTCAGCGTGGTATTCATGCCGCTCAACATCATCGCCGGCATGGGCGGCATGTCGGAGTTTTCAACGTGGACGCAGGGCATCTCATGGCCGATTTCATATGGCGTATTCACGGTCGGGATGGTCGGCGTCGCCTGGCTGACCTTCCTGATATTGCGGTTTTTCGAGAAACGCCGGCTACAGCGGCGGATTAACGCGAACGCCATCAATGAGGCGGCCTAGGTTGACCGTAAGCCCATCCTTCAACCGGAGAGAAGCACCATGATCGTCGTTACCGGTGGCGCCGGCATGATCGGCAGCATGATCGCCTGGCATCTGAATCACAACCTCGGCCGCGACGATGTGCTGGCGGCTGACCGCATCGAGCAGCCCGAGCAGTGGCAGAACCTATGCCATCGGCGCCTGACCGACTACCTCGACAAGGATGAGCTGATGCCCTGGCTGGAGGGGCGCGGCAAGATCGACGCAGTGATCCACATGGGCGCCATCAGCGCTACTACCGAGCGCGACTTCAACCGCCTGCTGGAGGCCAACATCCGCTACAGCCAGAACCTGTGGCGCTGGTGCGCCTATCAGGAGGTGCCCTTCCTGTACGCCAGCTCGGCGGCCACCTATGGCGGCGGCGAGGCCGGCTACCGCGACGATCACGCCATCGACAGGCTGCGGCCGCTGAACGGCTACGGTTTCTCCAAACAGTTCTTCGACCAGTGGGCCTTGCGCCAGCAACGCGAAGGCGCGCCCTGTCCGCCGCGCTGGTATGGCTTCAAGTATTTCAACGTCTATGGGCCGAATGAATACCACAAGGGGCGCATGGCCAGCGTCGCCTTTCACACCTTTAACCAGGTGCGCGAGCAAGGCTACATGAAGCTGTTTCGCAGCCACCGGCCGGACTTCGAGCACGGTATGCAGATGCGCGACTTCGTCTATGTGAAGGACGCGGCCATGGCCACCTGTCACTTCATCGACCATGCCGCCGAGTCCGGCCTGTACAACATTGGCACCGGCAAGGCGCGCGCCTTTCGCGACCTAGCCACGGCGGTGATGAAGAACATGGACCGTGAGCCCAACATCGAATTCATCGACATGCCGGAAGACCTGCGCGGTAAGTACCAATACTTCACCCAGGCCGACATGGCCAAGCTGAAACGGGCGGGTTACACCCGGCCCTTCATGGAACTGGAAGCGGGCGTGGCGGACTACATGCGCAACTATCTGGTCCAGGACGACCCCTACTGCTGATGGCCGCCCGCACCCTCATCGAACAGGCCCTGGCCGGCCATCAAGCCGCCGTGGCCGCCGTCGCCGGCTTGGCGCCGCAGATTGAGGCCCTGGCCAGCCGGCTCAAGTCCTGTCTCGACGCCGGCGGCAAGATCGTCCTGATGGGCAACGGTGGCAGCGCCGCCGACTGTCAGCATATCGCCGCCGAGCTGGTCGGCCGGTTCAAGCGCCAACGCGGCGGTCTGGCGGCGCTGGCCATGACCACCGACAGCTCCATCCTCACCTCGGTCGGCAACGACTACGGCTTCGAGCACATCTTCGCCCGCCAGGTCGAGGCGCTGTGCGGCCCCAACGATGTACTGGTCGGCATCTCGACCTCTGGCAACAGCGGCAACGTGATCCGCGCCGTAGAAGAAGGCCGGCGCTTAGGCCTCTACACAGTCGGTCTGCTGGGCGGCGACGGCGGCAAGCTGGCCGCGCTGTGCGACTTCACCCTGATCGCGCCGGCTAGCGACACGCCGCGCATCCAGGAGGTCCACATCCTGATCGGCCACATCGTGTGCGAATTGCTGGAGGCCTGATGACGCGCCCGCTCGCCGACCTCGTGCACCACACCTTTCGCCGGGACGGCCGCACGCCGGCCCGTGTGCTGGTGGTCGGTGACCTGATGTTGGACCGTTATTTGTGGGGCGAGGTCGATCGCATATCGCCCGAGGCGCCGGTGCCGGTGGTTCGGGTGACCCGCAATACCGAACGCTTGGGCGGCAGCGCCAACGTTGCCGCCAACCTCGTCGGACTGGGTATCGAGGCGGCCCTGGCCGGCTATGTCGGCGAGGATGCCGAGGGCGAGCGATTGGCGACCTTGTTGCGCGAATCGGGCATCCGGCCAGTGCTGACCCGGACCGGCGACCGGCCGACGACCACCAAGACCCGGGTGATCGGCGGCCATCAACAAATGTTGCGTCTGGACCAGGAAGACACTGGCCCGCACGCCGAGCCGGCCAGCCAGGCGCTACTCGATACAGTGCTGGAAGAGCTGGCGAGATGGCCGCCGGGCGCCCTGATCCTGTCCGATTACGCCAAGGGCGCGCTGACCGCCGAGGTTTGCCAGCGCCTGATCGCCGCTGCCCGGTCGCGCGGCATCCCGGTGCTGGTCGATCCCAAGGGTCACGATTACCGTAAATATCGTGGCGCCACCGTGTTGACGCCGAATCAGAAGGAGGCGGCCGAGGCCTGCGGCTGCGCCGCGCGCGACGTCGACTGCGTCCTGGCCGGGGCCGAGGCCCTGCGCCGGGAATTGGAACTGGACTTTCTGCCGGTGACGCGGGGTGAACACGGCATTGCCCTGTTGGAAGACAAGGGCGTCAGCCATTTGCCGGCGACCGCCAAGCAGGTGTTCGACGTTTCCGGCGCCGGCGACACCGTGATCGCTACCCTGGCGGCCGGTCTGTTGGCCGGGCTTGACGCCGCCGAAAGCTGCCGGCTGGCCAACCTGGCGGCGGGCGTCGTGGTGGCCAAGGTGGGCACCGTCCCGGTGACCCTGGAAGAGCTGCTGCATGCCATTGAGTGGCAGGACGCAACGACCCAGGCCGACAAGATTTGCGACCAGGCGGCCCTGTTGCGCCGGGTCGCCGCCTGGCGCGCGCGGGGCGAAAAGGTCGTCTTTACCAACGGCTGTTTCGATCTCATCCATGCTGGCCATGTTGGCTATCTGGAAGCGGCCCGGCGCGAGGGCGACCGGCTGATTATCGGGCTCAATACCGACCGTTCGGTAGCGGCCCTGAAAGGCCCGACCCGACCCGTGGTTTCAGAACAGGACCGGGCCCGTGTCCTGGCGGCGCTGGAGGCGGTCGATGCCGTGGTGTTGTTCGACGAGGATACCCCGGAGCGGCTGATCTGCCGGCTGTTGCCGGATATCCTGGTCAAGGGCGGCGACTACCAGCCCGAGGCCATCGCTGGCGGCGGCTGTGTGCGCGCCAACGGCGGCGAGGTTCGGGTCCTGAACTTCGTCGATGGCCGCTCCACCAGTGGCTTGATCGCCGCCATCAAGGAGTCCTGAGTAGTGCCCTTGCAACGCGCCAAGCGCGGACTGCGTGCGTGGTGGCACAGAGCGGCACTACAACGTAATCAGGCGGTATTCGACGATCCCGTGCTGCGGCCTATTTTGGTCAACGATCCGCCACATGGCCTGCGGGTATTGCGCCCCTATCTGATCCGCGGCCTGGATGCCGCCGGCAGGGCCCAGGCCGTGGCCGACCACTTCGGGTTTTTCCGCCGCCAGATAAGGGAGTCGGCGCTCCATGCCATTTATTTGCAAGGCGTCTGCCTGACCCAGCGCGACACCCCGGCGGGCCAGTTGACGCTGATGCTCTACGACTCATTGGGTCTGGGTCGCGAAGGTGAGTTGCGCATGGCCTTGGAACTCGATGGCCACACCCTGCATATGTTCGCCATGGTCGTTGCGTTGCCCGGTACGCTAGGTTTGCCCGCTGGACCCTCTCCCGTGTTATGGGTCGGTTGCAACAAGGGACCTGGACCCGAACCCGATATTCCAGAACTCATCAAGCGCGCTACTAAGGCCATGCAAGGTCTGCGCCCCAAGGCATTGATGCTGCATGGCGCCCAGGCGCTGGCAGCCGGCTGGGGCTTGGCCGGGCTGTACGGCGTGGCCAACCAGGGCACGGTATTCGCCGGTTATTACAATCTGCGTGATCGCATCAAGGCCGACTACGACCGGTTCTGGCAGGAATACGAAGGCCAACGGGTTACACCGTACGTCTATCGACTGGTGGGGGCGCCCATCGCCAAGGACCTGGCTGGCGTGGAGTCCAGTAAACGCGCCGCCGCCGCGCGCAAGATCGCCGCCGCCCAGCAGTGGTTCGACGATGTGGTCCGGGCGGCAATGGCGATGCGGGTCGGCTGATGCGCCGCTGTCTGATCGTCGGGCCGTCCTGGGTGGGCGACATGATAATGGCCCAGGGCCTGTACCGCGCCCTGCGCGCCGAGTTTCCAGAGCGGCCTATCGACGTCCTGGCCCCGGCCTGGAGCGGGCCCATCCTCAACCGCATGGCCGAGGTTGACCGGGTCATCGTCTCGCCCTTCGGTCATGGTCGGTTCGACCTGTCCGGCCGCCGCGCCCTGGCGCGCGAGCTGCGCGTCGAGGCCTATGACTGGGCCATCGTCCTGCCCAACTCCTGGAAGTCCGCGCTGCTGCCCTGGCTGGCCCACATCCCCCGCCGGACCGGCTTTGTCGGCGAGTTTCGCTACGGCCTGCTCAACGATGCGCGGCGATTGGACCAGGCCGGGCTGCCCCGGTTGGTGGACCGCTATCGGGCGCTGGCCGGTGCGCCGCCCGCCGGGCCGGGCGATTATCCGCGCCTGATGGTCGATCCGGCCAAACAGGCCGCCAGCCTGGCCCGACTTGGCTTGTCTTTGGCTCGACCGGTGTTGGCCCTGTGCCCCGGCGCCGAATACGGCCCCGCCAAGCGCTGGCCGGAGGCGCACTACGCCGCCGTGGCCAGGGCCAAGCTCGACCAGGGCTGGCAGGTCTGGCTGTTCGGTTCGGCCAGCGACCGGGCGGTGGGCGAGACGATCAATAGCCTGGCGGGCGGCACTTGCCACAATCTGGCCGGCGCAACCGCGCTCGAAGAGGTCGTCGATCTGCTGGCCTGCGCGCAGGCCGTGGTCAGCAACGACTCGGGACTGATGCACGTCGCCGCCGCTGTTGCAGTACCCGTCGTGGCGGTCTACGGTTCGACCGACCCCGGCTACACCCCCCCCTTGTCGGAACAGGCCCGGGTCGTCCGGCTCGGCCTGGAATGCAGCCCGTGTTTCAAGCGCGAGTGCCCGCTCGGCCACCTGGATTGTTTGGCCAAACTGGAACCAGGCCGGGTGCTGGCCGAACTGTGAATGGCTATCGGCAGCCCCGAAAAAAACCGTCATTCCCAACGTATACATTCAAGCAATGAGCACCTTTTTGGATAAAAGTATATACTTGGGTATATATCCACCTACAAGGGCTGCTACGATGATGGATACTCGTGTTGCCAAGCTGTTTAAGAACGGAGCCAGTCAAGCAGTTCGTCTGCCGGTCGAGTTTCGCTTCGAGGGGAATGAGGTGTATGTCACGCGGGACGATGCGACCGGTGATGTGGTGCTATCAAATAGACCCGGAGCGAAATCCTGGCGTGCGTTCTTCGAGTTATTGCACGCCTTCGACGTACCCGCCGAGTTCATGGCCGAGCGACCGCTGAATGTTCTGCCGCAGGAACGCGGCGTCTTCGATGATGAGCGTGTTCAGTACAGTGAGACGGGTGACGGGTGATGCTGAATATGCTCGATACCGACACCGTGAGCTACCTTATCGAGGGGAAGTCGCCGATCATGGAAACCAAACTGGCGGCGCTCGCGCCGTCGATGGTCTGTATCTCGGTCATGACCCGAGCGGAGCTGCTTTACGGATTGAAGCGATTGCCTGCCGAACATCGGCTGCATTTGGCAGTGCGCCAGTTTATAAAAATTGTCCGCACTTTGCCCTGGGACATTGAAGCCGCTGATTGGTACGCCGACATCCGCCATTAACTCATCGGATCGGGTCAACTGATTGGAGAGATGGACATGATGATTGCGGCTCACGCTTTGTCGGCCGGCGCGGTGCTGGTCACCAACAACAAGCATTATTACGAACGGATCGAGGCGCCGCTGATCCTGGCGAATTGGGCGTAGTACCAGAACGACAGAATAGGGAATAGGCCGACGAAAATGGATTGTTCTGGATGGCGTTATTGAGTGCAGTTTAACGATTACTTGTTGCATCCCGTGTGATTATGTCCCCGTTCGTAGCTGGCCCTTGTTTCGTGCCCGCGAACTGATGCAACATCTGATTGAATCGTT
>PFGT01000084.1:0-836 GCA_002782005.1 Hydrogenophilales bacterium CG12_big_fil_rev_8_21_14_0_65_61_21
AAGGCGGTTTTGATGGGCTGTTGCACGCCTTCCTTGAGGGTGTCGTCGAACAGCAGCTCGCGGAAGTCGTGCTTGCGGGTGCCGCGTCCCTTGATCTGGATGAAGTCGGTGGGCGAGAAGATCGGGCGGAACAGGCCGATGTTGAGGATGTCGGTGCAGTCGTAGCCGGTGGTCATCATGCCGACGGTGACGCAGATGCGCGCCTTGCTGGTCTTGTAGGCGGGGATGAAGTTGCCGGAGCCGAGCAGATTGTTGTTGGCGAAGTTGATGGTGAACTGCTGGGCGTCGGGTATCTGCGAGGTGACCTGCACGGCGAAATCGGACTGGTACCTGGCCGGAAACATGCGGTCGGCCATCTGATTGAGTATCTGCGCCAGCTTGGCGGCGTGGTTCTGGCTGACGGCGAAGATGATCGACTTGCCGATTTCGCCGCTGACCGGGTCGCGCAGGGCGTTTTCCAGAAACGTCTTGCACAGGAGCTGGTTGGTGGTGTCGGCGAAGAAACGCTTCTCGAACTCGCGCTGCTTGAAGGCCTGCTGTTGATCCTCACCAGTGTCATCAGTGAAGTTGACGACGAAGCCCTCTTCGGAGAGCAGCGTGGTGGTGACCTCGGTGCGGGCGTCCACCACGGTCGGGTTGATCAGGTAGCCCTCCTTCACGCCATCGAGCAACGAGTAGCGGAAGGTCGGCTGGCTGTTCTCGCAGCCGAAGGTGCGGTAGGTGTCGAGCAGCAGGCGGCGCTCGGCCTCGCCCGGGTCGCGGGTGCCCGGCGTAGTCTGGTTCAAACTGAACATGGATGGACAGGATTCACAGGATTTGCTGTTTTGATCCTGTTT
>PFGT01000084.1:861-12237 GCA_002782005.1 Hydrogenophilales bacterium CG12_big_fil_rev_8_21_14_0_65_61_21
GTTTATCTTGTGTATCCATGTTAAATCGTTTGAGGTAATCGCGCGGCGTGGCGGTGAGGCCGAGCTTGTAACCGATGAAGTAGTCGAACACGGCGCGGGCGTTGCCGCCGATCGAACGGTGCGCTTCGTCAGAGATGACCAGGTCGAAGTCGGTCGGTGAAAACAGTTTCTGGTATTTGTTGTTGAACAGCAGGGACTGCACGGTGGTGACGACAATCTCGGCGCGCCGCCAGTCGTCCCGGTTCTCCTTGTAGATCACCGTTTGATAGTCGGCGGAAAGCACGGCAGCGAAGGCCTTCTTGGCCTGGTCCTCCAGCTCAAGACGATCGACAAGGAACAGGACGCGGCGCACGTTGCCGGAACGGAGAAACAACTTGATGACGGCGGCGGCGGTGAGGGTCTTGCCAGTGCCGGTGGCCATCTCGAACAGGAAACGGTCCTTGCCATCGCCGATGGCGGCCTGAAGGCTGTGGATGGCCTTGAGCTGATACGGACGAAGAAAGCGCAGCTTGTTGGCCTGGATGTAGCCGGGGCGCTCTGCTTCGTTTTGCCAGGCGGCAACGGACGCGTAATTCGGGCGCTGGGTGCGAACGATGTAGTCCGCGCCGACCTGCTCTTCGATCAGGCGCTGCGGATTGGGCGTGACCAACTGGTAGCCGGTGACCGAGTCCGGTGTCGGAAACGAGGTGATGACGTAGGGGCTGCCGCGTTCTAGGTCCCAGAAGTAGTGCAGGTTGCCGTTGGAAAGGATGACGAAGCGGCAGTTCTGGGACTTGGCGTATCTGCGCGCCTGCTCTTTGCCGATCAATGGATTCTTGTCTTCCGACTTGGCTTCGAGCACAACCAAGGGGAAGCCTGCCTGGTCGAGCAGCAGGAAGTCGATAAACCCCTTGCTGGATTCCTCGAAGTTCGCGCCGAGCGCATCGATGGCCGCCTTGGTCAGCTTGACATTGGGTTCGAGAACGATGTTGGCCTTGCCCGTGGCGTGGTCGAAAAATCGCCAGTCGGACGCTTCGAGCAGCTTGTTGATCTTGATGCGTGCTTGGGCTTCTTTGGCGGCCATGCCGTCCTCCCCGTATTGTTGTTAGCCGTTTATATCATGCGGCCGGACGCAGGATAAGGCGCAGATCGCCGCCGACCATGCGGGCGTCGTGCAGGATGAAGCCACGTCGGCCGGCCATGTCGGTCAGGGCGGGCATATCGAACAGGCCGCGGGCATGGTGGCCGATGACCATGGGCGCCAGGTAGGCGACCCATTCGTCGACCAGCCCGGCCTCCAGCAGGGCGCCGTTCAAGGTCGCGCCGGCCTCGACGTGAACTTCGTTGATGCCGCGTGTCGCCAGTTCCAGCAGCAGCATGGTCAGGCCGACTCGATGATGGGCGCCGGGCAGGCAGATCACTTCCGCGCCCGCCGCTACCAGGGCGGCTTGCCCGGTCAGGTCGTCGTTCGCGCAGGCGATCAATACCTGGCCGCCTTGCAGGATGCGGGCCGTGGGCGGCGTTTTTAGGGCGCTGTCGACGATTACCCTGAGCGGCTGACGGCTGGCTTCCGGCAGCCGCACGTTCATCTGCGGGTCGTCGGCCAGCACCGTTCCGGAGCCGGTCAGGATGGCGCAGGCACGGGCCCGCCAGCGTTGTACGTCGGCCCGCGCCGCCGCGCCGGTAAGCCACTTCGACTCGCCGTTTTCCAGGGCGGTCTTGCCATCCAGGGACGAGGCGGTCTTGATCCGGATCCAGGGCCGGCCACGGGTCATGCGGGCGACGAAGCCGATGTTCAGCTCGCGCGCCTCGGCCGCCATGAGGCCGACCTCGGCCCGGATACCGGCCAGGGTCAGCAACTGGATGCCCCGACCGGCGACCTGCGGATTGGGGTCGGTCATCGCCGCCACCACACGCGCCGCGCCGGCGTCGATGAGGGCATGGGCGCAGGGCGGGGTGCGGCCATGATGGCTGCATGGTTCCAGGGTGACATAGACGGTCGCGCCGCGCGCCCGGTCGCCGGCGGCGCACAGGGCATGGACCTCGGCGTGCGGCTCGCCAGCCCTTTGGTGCCAACCCTCGCCGACGATGACGCCGTCCTTGACGATGACGCAGCCGACCCGTGGGTTGGGCGTGGTGGTGTAAAGCCCTTGTTCGGCCAGCCGTAGCGCCTGGGCCATGTAACCGTGATCGGTGGCGCTGAAGGTCATTTATCCAGGTCGCGGATGGCGTCGCGGAAGTCGTCTACGTCCTGGAAACTGCGGTAGACCGAGGCGAAGCGGATATAGGCAACTTTGTCCAGCTTCCTGAGTGCATTCATGACCATCTCGCCCAGTTCGCGGGACGGGATTTCACGTTCGCCGAGGGTCAGTAGTTTTTGCAGTATCTGGGCCACCGCCTCATCCACCAGCTCGGCGGAAACCGCGCGTTTGTGCAGGGCGCGGCGAAAGCCTTCGCGCAGCTTGGCCTCGGAGAACTCCTCACGGATGCCGTTGGCCTTGACCACCTGGGGCAGACGGATATCCGCCGTCTCATAGGTGGTAAAGCGTTTATCGCACTTGGCGCAGCGCCGGCGGCGACGAATCGAGGCGCCGTCCTCGGACAGGCGCGTCTCGACCACCTGGGTGTCCAGTGAACCGCAGAAGGGGCATTTCATTTCAGTGACAGCGTGACGAGTGATAGCCTGACTGAGTGACGGGGCCGGCGCCTTTGTCACTCGTCACTTTGTCACCTGGTCACTTACCATAGACCGGGAACCTGGCGCACAACTTCTGCGCCTCGGCCGCGACATGGGCGATGACCGCCTCGTCGTTGGGCGCCTCCAGCACGTCGGCGATGAGGTGAGCCAGTTGTTCCGCCTCGATCTCCTTGAAGCCACGCGTGGTCATGGCCGGCGTGCCAATGCGGATGCCGGAGGTGACAAAGGGCTTCTCCGGGTCATTCGGGATGGCGTTTTTGTTGACGGTGATGTGGGCGCGGCCCAGGGCAACCTCGGCCGCCTTGCCGGTCAGGCCCTTGCTGCGCAGGTCGACCAGGAAGACGTGACTCTCGGTGCGGCCGGAGACGATGCGTAGCCCCCGTTCCTCGGATAGCACCCTGGCCATCAGCCGGGCGTTGGCCACGACCTGTTCCTGGTAGTGTTTGAAATCCTTGCCCGCCGCCTCCTTGAAGGCCACCGCCTTGCCGGCGATGACGTGCATCAGCGGGCCGCCTTGCAAACCGGGGAAGATGGCTGAGTTGATCGCCTTCTCGTACTCGGCGCGCATCAGTATGATGCCGCCGCGCGGGCCGCGCAGGGTCTTGTGGGTGGTCGAGGTGACGACGTCGGCGTGCGGCACCGGGTTGGGGTAGACCCCGGCGGCGATCAGCCCGGCGTAGTGGGCCATATCGACCATGAAGATGGCGCCGACTTCCTTGGCGACCTTGGCGAAACGGGCGAAATCGATGCGCAGAGCAAAGGCCGAGGCCCCGGCGATGATCAGCTTTGGCTTGTGCTCGCGGGCCTTGGCCTCCATGGCGGCGTAGTCGATGTCCTCGTTTTTGTCGAGACCATAGGCGACTGCGTTGAACCACTTGCCGGACATATTGAGTGCCATGCCGTGGGTGAGGTGGCCGCCCTCCGCCAGACTCATGCCCATAATGGTGTCGCCCGGTTTGCAGAAGGCCATGAACACCGCCTGGTTGGCCTGCGAGCCGGAGTTGGGCTGGACGTTGGCGGCCTCGGCGCCGAACAGCTTCTTGACCCGGTCGATGGCCAGTTGCTCGGCGATGTCGACCCATTCGCAGCCACCGTAATAACGCTTGCCGGGATAGCCCTCGGCATATTTGTTGGTCAGCACCGAGCCCTGGGCCTCCATGACCGCCGGGCTGGTGTAGTTCTCCGAGGCGATCAGCTCGATGTGGTCTTCCTGGCGCCGGACCTCGCCCTGCATGGCGGCCCAGAGTTCGGGATCGGTATTTTTGATGCTGTGGTCGGCGGCAAACATGATGAAAAACCCTGTCGAATCAAAGCGCGAATTGTAGCATGTGAGGTCGCCAGCAAGGCCCGGCAGGTGGTTCCGTAACAGTGGCCATCGCAGGCAGTACAATTCGGACATTCACTGCCACAGCATTCTCTAAGCTCATGGCCATCAAAATCCGCTACGGTGACTACCTGGGTTTGGCGCGCACCCACCACAGGGTCATCAGCTATAACGCCATCACCTCCTGGGATGCCTCGCACCGAAGGCGTCCGCACTTGCGCAGCCGCGATATTTATCGCCTGCTGGCGCCCTATGTCGGTGCGCGGGCGCTGGAACAGGCGCGCGCCGTGCTCCCGGTGGTGTTGTTTCTGGTCGTGTTTCAATATCTGCTCTTCCAGGGGCGGATCGCGGGCGGCGCCGCCATCCTGAGCGGCATACTCGCCGTCATGCTTGGCCTGATGCTGTTCATGGAAGGACTCAAACACGGGTTCATGCCCTTGAGCGAGAATATCGGTCACCTGTTGCCGGTGCGGGCTACTTTTAGTGGGGTATTGACGGTCGCCTTCATACTGGGGGCGATTGCCACCTTCGCCGAGCCGGCGATCAGCGCGCTCAAGATGGCCGGCAGCCTGGCCGATCCGGGGCAGGCGCCCATCCTCTACCAGATGCTCAACGGCCAAACCGACGCGGTCGTGCTCACCGTGGCCGCCAGCGTCGGTCTGGCGGTCTTGGTCAGTGCCGTGCGCTTCATCGAGGGATGGCCGTTCAAGCCGGTGGTAATCATCGTCACCCTGTCCTGCTTGGCGCTTACCGCCTACATGACCGCCGACCCCGCCTTGGCGCCGATCGTCGGACTAGCCTGGGACACCGGCGCGATCACCACCGGGCCGGTCACCGTACCCATGGTTGTGGCCCTTGGCGTTGGCGTTTCCGCTGCGGTCGGGCGCGGCGGCAACCCCTTGTCCGGTTTTGGCATCGTCACCCTGGCCTCGCTCTTCCCGCCCATCGGGGTCATGCTGCTCGGTATTCACACGGCCGCCCTGGGCGAGCCCCTGCCGGTGGCCGCTGCCATCGGGACGGCGCTGGCCACCGAGGCTGGCATCACCGACCACATCCTCGCCGCCCTGCGCGCCATTGTTCCACTGGTCCTGATACTCTGGCTCATTCAGCGTTTCTGGCTGCGTGAACCGACCCGGCATCCCGACTTCATGGCCTATGGGGTCGGCCTTGCCATCGTTGGCATGGTTGCGTTCTATGTCGGGCTTGGCACCGGCCTCACTCCCCTCGGCATACAGTCGGGGAATATGCTGTCGACGGTACTCGACAATGGCGGCGCGCTGTATCCGGCCGGGGTCGGTCTCGCCGTCGCCCTGCTGTTCGCACTCGCTCTGGGTTTTGGCGCAACCTTGGCGGAACCGGCCCTCAATGCCCTCGGCTTGACGGTACAAACCCTCACCGATGGCGCCTTCCAAAAATCCACCCTGATCTACGCTGTTGCCATCGGGGTCGGTCTCGGTACGGCACTAGGGGTTTTGAAAATAATTTTTCACATTCCCTTGGCCTGGCTGCTCATTCCGGCCTATCTGCTGGCCCTGGTCATGACTTGGCTGGCGCGCGAGGAACACGTCAATCTGGCCTGGGACAGCGCCGGTGTCACCACCGGGCCGGTCACCGTGCCCTTGGTATTGGCAATGGGTCTCGGTCTCGGCCAGGCCAGCGGCGCCCGCGACGGCTTCGGTATCCTGGCCATGGCCTCGGTCGGCCCGATCGTCAGCGTGCTCGCGGTCGGGCTCTGGCTACAAACCCGAGATCGCCTTATGCGCATCGATCTTTTCGGACATAGTCAATGAAACGAACCTATCTTGCGGAAGAATTTATTGTCCTCACTGATGTCGTATTGATTACCTGCGTCGTGCAGCGCGGCATGGCGGAGGAGGTGGTACAGGTGGCGCGCCAAGCCGGCGCCCAGGGTGCGACCATCTTCTATGCCAGCGGCACCGGCGTGCGCGAGCGGCGGCTTGGCCTGTTGAGCCTCGCAGTCTCGCCCGAGAAAGAGGTGATCCTCATCGTCGCCTCGACCGACCAGGCGGACCGTATTTTTGAAAAGATGTATCAAGCCGGCAAGCTCGATACCCCTGGCATGGGCATGATCTACATGTCGCCCCTAGATAAGATGGCGACTCATGTCCCCAAGGGCATCGTCGAGCGCTTCGCGCACTGAGTCCAGCATGGCGCTCCAGCAAACCTGTCCGAGCAAGATCATCCATTGCATCCTGCCGGCCGGCAGCGCCAATGATCTGGTTGAGCGTCTTCGGCAAGAACACGGCCTGGCCTGCGTCATCAGCCACCACGCTCGCGGCGGTGGCATCAGCACGAAAAAGGGAGAAAAGGCGTTTCGCTACATCGAGTGCGATGTGGTCACCTTGCTGGCACCGGCGGCCCGCGCCGACGAGCTGTTCGAGTTTGTCTACCGCGCGGCCGGCATCGACCAACGCCACACCGGCATGGTGTTGATGGAAAGCTGCCTCATTGCCGGCACCACCATCGCCGACATCGAGGCCGCCACGCCAAATCCTGAAAATAAAACAGACGGCGCCGGTGAGACATAGCCCGGCCCAGAGGTAATTCAAGTTTATTGATTCGTGGCAAAAATATCACAAAAATACCCCCCCCCCAGCAATAAGTCGTTTATTGGCCTAGACTGTGTTTCCCGTAACGCTTACCCAAGGTGAGATCGTGAATAAAAAACGTTTGCTGGGAGCGGCCGTAAGTTTGTGGACGGCCGCTTTGGTTTTGGGGGTTGCGTGGTCCGAAGCGGCGATCAGCGCTTCGACCGTGCGGGGCGTGGTGCAGGATGGTTCTGGCCAGAAAGTGGCGAACGCCACCGTCTGGCTGATTCCGGCCGCCGATGTGGCGGCGCTGGCCAAGACGCCGGTCGAGGTCAAAAAAGATGCCAAGAACGACGAACCACTGGAAGACAGCCTGAATGCCAACCGCGAGCGCTATGCCAAGGCCAAGAGCGACGCCAAGGGTAAATTCCGCGTTGCCAAGGTGCCCAGTGGCAAATACTTCCTCTATGTCGAACCGGCCAATAGCACCTACCTGCCCGGCGGCGACAAGACGCGCAAGGCCTTGTCCACGGCCAAGCTGAGGGCCGCACCGGTGAAGATCAAGGTCTCCGGCAACGTGCCGGCCGGCGCCACCTATGTGGGAACCAGCACCTGCTTGGCCTGCCACCCGAATCGCGAGCATTTCAAATCGACCCTGCATCGCCTCGGTATCCAGGTCATCGGCAAACCGAGTGGGTTGCAGGACTATTCCCGTTTCCCGAACTACAACAGGGGACTCGACAAGCTCATGGCCGGGACCAAGTTCTGGTTCCACAGCTATGACAAGACCCGTAGCTTCGACAGGTACCAGATCAGCGAAAAGGCGCCGGCCGATGCCTCGACCGTGAGCTTTACCGCGACCTTCTTCAAGGATGCCGACGGCGCGCTCAAGTTTCGCACCGAGAATGCGAAAGACCCGGCCGATGCGGCCCGCGTCTATACCGTGGACTTGGCCTACGGCGGCGGCCTGTACAAACAGCGCTACCTCTATCGCGTCGGTCCAAACCGGTTCCCCTTCGTGCAATTCAACCAGAATGGCGATAACAGCTATGGCGACCGCAGCCGTAAACAATGGCGTGACTACCATGCCAACTGGCTGTTCAACGAAGAGACCAAAAAGCTGACCAATCCGGGCCAGGAACACGCCTTCGACAGGGGATGCGCCGCCTGCCATTACAACGGCTACAGCCTGACCAAGACGGCGGCAGGCGACTTCATCGCCGGCTCAGCCAACGATCTTAACGGCGAGCTGGACATCGACGGCGACGGCCAGCCCAATGAGATCAACATGGGTTGCGAGACCTGCCACGGCGCCGGTTCCGCCCACATGAAAGCGGAGAGCGACCGCGCGGCCTATATTGTCAGTCCCAACAAGCTGGCGGCGGAACGCGAGTCGGTGATCTGCGGCCAGTGTCACAGCCGGCCCCAGGGGCATCTAAAGAACGACCAGCCGGTCAACGCCGAATGGAAGATGATGCCGCCCGGCACCAGTCGCAACGCCTTCCTCAATCAGTACACCACGCGGGAAGACGCGGCCGCCAAGAATTACTGGGCGGATGGCCTGCATTCCAAGGCCCACCACCAGCAATACACCGACTTCATCAAGTCGCCCATGTATCGCAACGGTAATCAACTGGCCGCCTGTTCGGACTGCCACGACCCGCACGGCGAGGCCAAGTTCGCCCACCAGATGAAGGCCGATGGCAACAGTAATGCAGCGTGTACCTCCTGCCACAAGGACAAGGCCAACATGAAGAAGCATGTGCTAGCCAAGACCAAGTGCACCGTGGCGCCGGGCAAGATTACCTGCTCAAGCTGTCACGCCACCAAGACCATGCAGACCGGCGCTGGCCTGGGCAAGGGCATGGCCGGCAAGGACGGCAAGAACTACTGGCTGAACGACATCACCTCGCACCTGTACGATGTCCCGCACAAGGACAACAAGGGGGTGAAGGGCGTCGAACCGGGCAAGGCCATGCCGATCCCTTATACCAACCCGTGTGGTGCGGCTTGCCACGACACTAGCAATCTTTGAACGGGTTGTTCCAACAATAAAAACCGCCGGGAAACCGGCGGTTTTTATTTGGGTGCGCCCGGCATACAAGTGAGGTTGGTCAGGCCTCATCGGGATTCATCCCGGCAGCCCAAATATCCATGGAACCTGCGTTGTCGGGTTGAAACCCGACCTACTTGCCGCTTACTGCCGCAAGTATGCCCTGCAATATGGCGGTGGGTGTCGGCGGGCAGCCCGGCACTTCCACATCCACAGGGATGACCTCGCGCACCGGGCCGATGGTGGCGTAGTTGGGGCCGAACATGGCGCCGGCCGCGCCGCAGCCGCAGTCGCCCATGGCCACTACCCATTTTGGTTCCGGGGTGGCGTCAAACGTGCGTTTGAGCGCGGTTTCCAGGTGCCGCGAGACTGGGCCGGTCACCAGCAGCAGGTCGGCATGTCGGGGGCTGGCGGCGAATTTCACGCCGATGCCCTCGATGTTGTAGTAGGGGCCGCCCAAGGCGTGGATTTCCAGCTCGCAGCCGTTGCAGGAGCCGGCATCAATGTGCCGGATGACCAATGCCTGGCCGAATACCTTGAGGATTTCGGCGTGCAGTTGCTGTTCGTGGGTACGCAAGGCCAGGTCGGCCGCCGGCTGGGGTTCGGAGACGATGCCGGTCTTGAATATTTTTTGCAGGATGAGATGGGTGGCCATGGTTACAAATCCTGTCCGCTGTAACTCAAATTGAATGATTTGTTGATGAGCGGGAAATCGGGGACGATATTGCCCAGCGTGCCGACTTCCAGCAACGGCCAGTTTTGCCAGGATGGATCATGCGGATGCACCCGGTCGAGGCAACCGTCGGCGCCGATACGCAGCGCCACCAGCACCGGGCCGCGCCAGCCTTCCACCCAGCCCATGCCCTCGCAGGCCGCGTCCATCCTGGTCGGCGGGGCGTAAAGCACGCCGGCCGGCAGGCGGCCGAGGATTTCGCGGATCAGGCGCAGCGATTCGAATATTTCGACGAACCGCACCTCGGCGCGAGCCAGCACATCGCCACGGCGATGGGTGCCCATGTTGACATCCAATTGGTCGTAAGGCGCTTGCGGAAATTGCGCACGGGCGTCCCAGGCCTGACTGCTGGCGCGCCCGGCCAGGCCGGTCAAACCCAGGCGTGCGGCCAGCGCCGGCTTGACAATGCCGGCGTTAGCGAAGCGGTCCTGTAACCCTGCGTGTTCGTCGTAGATGGCCTTTAGTTCATGCACCTCGGCCTCGATCCGGTCGGCAAGGGCGTTGAGTTCCGCCTTGCCCGGCTCGCTAATATCCACCGCCACGCCGCCCGGCACGATGCAATCGAACAGATAACGGTGGCCGAACAGCTTGGCGCTCATCCGCAACCAGTCTTCCCTCAGCCGCCAGAACTGCACGAAGCCGAAGGTCAGCGCCGCATCATTGCCCAGATAACCGAGGTCGCCCAAGTGGTTGGCGACCCGCTCGATCTCCAGGAACAGCGCCCGCAGCCAGACGGCGCGCTCGGGCACGGCGCTGGCGGTGGCGGTTTCGACCGCTAGGCAATAGGCCCAGGCGAAGGCGCTGTGGGAGTCGCCCGACACCCGCCCGGCCAGTTTGGCGCCGGTGGCGAGGTCCAGCCCTTCGAAGCGTTTTTCAGTACCCTTGTGGGTATAGCCGAAACGCTCTTCCAGCTTGAGTATGCGGTCGCCGATGATGGAGAAGCGAAAATGCCCCGGCTCGATAGTGCCGGCATGAATCGGGCCGACCGGGATTTCGTGGACGCCGTCGCCTTCGACCCGGATGAACGGATAGGCATCAAGTTGGCGCGTCGGCTCGGCGGCGAAATCGCGCCGTAGCGGATAGGTATTTTCCGGCCAGGCGTTGTGGCGTAGCCATTTTCGGCTGTCCACTGCGTCCTCGGCCCGAATGCCGAGCAGGTCGAAGGTGGCGCGTTGCATCCGGTCGGCCTGCGGGAAGATCGCCGCCAGGTCCGGATAAGACGGGTTATCGGCCGGCAACGCGCTGCTGGTCCAGACCAGACCGACGCTGGACAGAAACGCAACATGAACGGCGTAGCCTGCGCCTAGATGGCGGTCGTCGGAACCCCACAAGGCGAGCAGTTGGCCGCCTTCGTCCTGGATGCCGCGGGCGAAGGACGGCAGGCGCTCGGTGTCCAGGGCGAAACGCCAGATGGCGCCGTCCGCTTGCGGCGTGAGGATGAGTTCGATGTCGCCCAGGCGATGTCCCATCTCAGCCTCCCAGCAGGTGCGCCGCCTGCCGATACCAGGCAGCCAGATACGGCGGTATGAACAGGCCCAGCATCAGCACCAGGCCGAGGTGGATGAAGACCGGGGCGAGCGCCGGCATGTGCGGCAGGCGTGGCAATTCGGTCTCGCCGAATACCATCGGTTGCACCTTGCCAAATATGGCGGCGAAGGCGACTCCCAGGGCGGTGAGCAGGAAGGGCGTGGCCCATGGGTGCTCGTGCATGGCGGTGGTGATGATGAGGAACTCGCTGGCGAATACCCCGAACGGCGGCATACCGAGGATGGCGACGGTGCCCAGCATCAGGCCCCAGCCGATGGTCGGATTGGTTTTGATGAGTCCGCGAATGTCGTCCATCAGTTGGGTGCCGGCCTTCTGCGTGGCGTGGCCGACGGCGAAGAAGATGGCGGACTTGGTCAGCGAGTGCATGGTCATGTGCAACAGCCCGGCGAAGCTGGCCACCGGGCCGCCCATGCCGAAGGCGAAGGTGATAAGGCCCATGTGCTCGATGGAGGAATAGGCGAACATCCGTTTCACATCGGTTTGGCGCTTGAT
>PFGT01000016.1 GCA_002782005.1 Hydrogenophilales bacterium CG12_big_fil_rev_8_21_14_0_65_61_21
TAGAGCAGCAGCAGGACCAGATTGCCGAGCAGGCCGAACTCCTCGGAGAACACCGCGAAGATGAAATCGGTGCTGGCCTCGGGCAGGAAATCCAGATGGGTCTGGGTGCCAGCCATCCAGCCCTTACCGCCGAGGCCGCCGGAGCCGACGGCGATGGTCGCCTGGATGATGTGATAACCGGCGCCCAGCGGGTCGCTGGAAGGGTCCAGCATGGTCAACACCCGACGACGCTGATAGTCATGCAGCAGGTACTGCCAGGCGATCGGCGTGAACGCCGCCAGGCCCAGGCCGCCAGCCGCCAGCACGCGCCAGGACAAGCCGCCCAAGAACAAGACATAGAAGCCGGAAGCGAATAGCAGCAGGGCTGTGCCCAGGTCTGGTTGCTTCAGGATCAGCCCGACCGGGATCAGCAGCAACACGGCGGCCAGGGCGAAATCACGTCCGGCCAGCACCTCCTGCCGGCTGTGCAGATACCAGGCCAGCATCAGCGGTACGCCCAGCCGCATCAGTTCGGACGGCTGGATGCGCGTCACGCCGAGATTGAGCCAGCGGCGAGCGCCGTTGACCACGTCGCCGGCCACGGCCACCCCCACCAGCAACACCACGCCGAGCACATAAATGGGCAGGGCGAGCTGCATCAGCCGCTGCGGCGGCAGCAAGGTTATCGCCAGCATCGCGGTCAGGGCGATAGCCATGTTGATGAAGTGCGAGATGAGCTTGTCCATGCCGCCGCCGGCGGCGCTGAACACCACCCCCGAGCTCAAGGCCAGCAGGATCAGCAACATGACGACCAGTGGCGGATCGATATGGCTGAACAGACGGTGCCGCCAGTATTTAACGACCATTTTCTATAACTCCAGCGGGCGCCGCAGTGGCCGTGGCATCGGGTAGCGTGGCGGCAGCCGTTTCCTCGGCCGGGCCGGCGTCTTCCTGTTCATTATCCGGCGTGACCTCGACCGGGGCGACGGCCTGGCCGGGGAGCTTGCCCAACAGCCAGTAGTCGATGACCTTGCGGGCGATCGGCGCGGCGACAGAGCCGCCATGACCGCCGTTCTCGATCATGACCGCGACCACGATGCGCGGGTTGTCGGCCGGAGCAAAAGCGATGAACAAGGCATGGTCGCGATTACGCAGGGCGACGCGGGCCGCGTTGTAGCGTTCGTTCTGCTTCATACCGATCACTTGGGCGGTGCCGGTCTTGCCGGCGAACTGGTAAGGCGCACCGGCCCCGGCGGCCGCTGCCGTGCCGCCCGGCAAGGTGACCTGCACCATGGCCTCCTTGACCAGTTGCAGATACTCGGGCTTGAGTTCGATACGGCTCAATATCTGGGGCGCGGCATAGTGGCTGCGGCCAGTGGCGGGATCGGTCCAGGCGCGCAGTAATTGGGGCCGGTAGACCACGCCGTCGTTGGCAATGGCCATGGTGGCGGCGGCCAGTTGCAGCGGCGTCGCCAGGGTGTAGCCCTGGCCGATCCCGGTAATGACGGTCTCGCCTGGCCACCAGTGCTGCCGGAAGCGGTTTTCCTTCCACTCCGGGCTGGGCATCAGGCCGGGCAGTTCACCGTCCAGATCGATCCCGGTCTTGGCGCCGAAGCCGAACTTGGCCAGGAAATCGTGTGTCCGGTGTATGCCCATCTGCTGCGCCAGGCCATAAAAAAAGGTATCGCAGGACACGGTGATGGCCTTCTTGATGTCGACCAGGCCGTGGCCGCCCGCCTTCCAGTCGCGGTAACGGTGGCTGCTGCCCGGCAGGGCGAAGTAGCCTGGGTCGGAAATGGTCTCGCCCGGCCGGCGCAGCCCTAGTTGCAACCCCGCCAAGGCCATGAACGGCTTGATCGTCGAGCCGGGTGGGTAGCCGGCGCGTAGGGCGCGATTGATTAGGGGGTGGTCGGGGCTTTGATTCAATTCTTGCCAACTGGCTGGATCGATGCCGTCGACAAACAGGTTGGGGTCGAAGCCGGGCTCGGACACCAGGGCCAGCACGCCGCCGGTCTTCGGCTCCAGGGCCACCAGTGAACCACGCAACTGGCCGAAGGCGGTCTCGGCTACCTGCTGTAATTTCGAGTCCAGGTTCAGGTAGATGTTGTCGCCGGCCATGGGCGGGCTGAGGGACAGCACCCGGACCGCGTGGCCCGTAGCGCCTACCTCGACCTTTTCGATGCCGGTGCGACCGTGCAGCCAGCGTTCGTAACTCTTTTCGATGCCCAATTTGCCGATATGGTCGGTGCCCCGGTAATTGGCGTCCTGTTCGCTCTCCGCCAGATTATCCAGGTCGTCGTCGTTGATCCGGCCGATGTAGCCCACCACATGGGCGAAGGAATTGCCGAAGGGGTATTGGCGGAATAGCCGGGCGCGCACCTCGACGCCGGGGAAGCGGAAGCGGTTGACCGCGAAGCGGGCCGCCTCTTCCTCGGTCAAATGACTGTGGATGGGGATGCTCTCGAAATCCTTGCTCTCGGCCAACAGGCGTTTGAAGCGTTTGCGGTCGGCGGCATCAATCTGGACGATGACTGACAGGCGAGCGATCGTGTCTTCCAGGTCGCCCACCTTGCTAGGCGTGATCTCCAGGGTATAGGCGGAAAAGTTGCTGGCCAGCACAATGCCATTGCGGTCGTAGATGACGCCGCGGGCCGGCACCGCTGGCACCAGAGCGATGCGGTTGCTTTCGGCCAGGGCATGGTAATGCTCGTACTGGATCGATTGCAGCCAGACGAAGCGAGCCAGGAGCAGCAGGAACAATAGGCCGGCAACGAGCATGGCGATGCGGATACGGAAATAAAACCGCTGGAACTCCTCGTGGGCGTTGGGCAGCTTCACCTGGGGCCCCGGCCACCGTGCCCCGCCCTGCCCCTGGTTCGCACCGAAGGGTCACTATCGGCCGGTTCGATATGCATCTTGCTGGTCCAGCCGGTAAGCCAGTCCAGCAGGTGGGCCGCCGGTATCCAAAATAGCGCCGTGGCAACGCCGGCGGCCAGAAAGCGCCAGTCCACGTCAGGCCGGTGAAAGGCCAGTCCAAGTAGCAGGAACAGTAGCTGTTGACCGAAAAAAATCGGCGCCAACTGGAGCGCACGGCCGCCAACCTGGAAGTTTTCCAGACGTCGGCGCAGGCTCAAGGCAGCGAAGGCCGACAGGGTATAGGTCAAGGCATGTTGTCCCATCAGGCCGCCCTGAGCGATGTCGGTGAGCAGGCCCAGGGTCATCGCCAGGCCCAAGCCAGCCCGATGCGGGGCATGTATGGACCAATAGAGCAACACCGCCAGGGTAAAGTCCGGCAGCAGCCAGCTCACGCCGTCGGGCCAGGGCAACTGGGTGGCCAGATAGGCCAGGATCAGGGAACCCGCGACCAGGCGGGTCGAGGCCGGCGTAAGCAGCAGCGGGCCTTGCGGGACGAGTGGCTTGTCGATGCTCATTGGGTCGGTTGCCGCGCTGGGCCAACCTCGGCCCGACCCAGGATCAGCAGATGGCGGTGTTGGCCGATTGCCCCGATCGGCTGGCAGATCGCCTTGGCGAAGGGCGTCTGGCGGGGCGGTTCGACTTGCAGGACGCGGGCGACCGGGATGCCCAGCGGGTAGACGCCGTCGATGCCCGAGGTGACCAGTATGTCGCCCGGTTTGATGTCGGCGTGCATGTCCAGGTAACGGACTTCCAGTCGATCGTCAGAACCGGCGCCGGAGACGATGAGGCGCAGACCATTACGCTGGTTTTGCACCGGCGCCGCCTGTTCCTTGGCGGTGAGCAGGCTGACCTCGCTGTGGTCTGCATAAACCTGGGTGACCTGGCCCACCAGGCCGGCGGCATCGACCACTGGGCGGCCGGCGGTTACGCCATCGGCCGCGCCCTTGTCGACGATGACCCGGCGATTGAACGGGTCGGGCAGGATGCGGACGATCTCGGCCGCGCGCGCCTGAACGCCAACCGGCAGCGGCAGATTAAGCAGACCGCGCAATTGGACATTTTCCGACTTGAGTGCTTCGTAGCCCTGTAAGTGACTGGCGAACACCTGGCTGGCCAGGATCAGACGCCGGTTCTCGCCCAGTACCTGGCCGTGGACCATGAAGAAATCACCGGCCTCATTCAGGAAGCCGAACGGCCTGGCCAGTATGGCTTGAATCGGGTAGACGAACTCAGCCGCCGAAGTCTTGACGGCGGTCATGGCGGCATAGCGGCTATCGACGACCATCAGCGCCAGACTGGCCAGACAATACAAGGCCAGGCGCGCGGGCAAGCCCATGGCGCGGGCGAACATCGGTGCATGGGCCATGGGGGGCGTCTGGAATGACTGGTTAAGCCGGAAGCGTGCCGTCAGTCGTCAGCAAACACCGTGGCCAGGCGATCCATCTCTTCAACGGCCCGGCCGGAACCGCGAACCACGCAGGTCAGCGGGCCTTCGGCGACGATCACCGGCAGGCCGGTCTCTTCCATCAACAGGCGGTCGATGTCGCGCAGCAGGGCGCCACCGCCGGTCAGCACCATGCCCTTCTCGGCGATGTCGGCGCCCAGTTCCGGCGGTGTTTGCTCCAGGGCCGACTTGACCGCCGAGACGATGGTGTTGAGCGGATCGGTCAGCGCCTCCAGGATTTCGTTGGAGGTAATCGTAAAGCTGCGCGGAATGCCTTCGGCCAGGTTGCGGCCCTTGACCTCCATCTCGCGCACCTCGGAGCTGGGGAAGGCCGAACCGATCTGCTTCTTGATCGACTCGGCGGTCGATTCGCCGATCAACATGCCGTAGTTGCGCCGGATGTAGTTGATGATGGCATCGTCGAACTTATCACCGCCGACCCGCACCGAGGTCGAATAGACCATGCCGCCCAGCGAGATAACGCCGACCTCGGTGGTGCCACCGCCGATGTCCACCACCATCGAGCCGGTCGCCTCGGCCACCGGCAGGCCGGCGCCGATGGCGGCGGCCATCGGTTCCTCGATCAGGTAAACCTGGCGCGCCCCGGCACCGATGGCCGATTCGCGGATCGCCCGGCGCTCGACCTGGGTCGCCCCGGACGGCACGCAGATGATGATGCGCGGGCTGGGGTGGAATAGCCGGGTGTCATGAACCTTCTTGATGAAGAACTTGAGCATCTGCTCGGTGATGTTGAAGTCGGCGATCACGCCGTCCTTCATCGGCCGGATGGCCTGGATGTTGCCGGGGGTGCGGCCGAGCATCTGTTTGGCCTCCAGGCCGACGGCCTGGATGGTCTTCTTGCCGGTGGGGCTTGCCTGGCGGATGGCAACGACGGACGGTTCGTCCAGTACGATGCCCTTGCTGCGGACATAGATCAGGGTGTTAGCGGTACCCAGGTCGATGGCTAGATCGGTAGAGAAATAGCCGCGTAGGAAACTGAACATGGTTGGCTTTGCCGAAGTCTGAAAACAAGCATCGTATGATAACCTACAAGCCTTTGTCTTATAAGCCATAGGTGCACCATGTCACTGTCTATCGACGACGTGAACCGCATCGCCCATCTGGCGCGTATCCGGGTGAGCGGGGATGAGGCCGTCCAGTATCAGGGCCAGCTCAACGGCATCTTTGACCTGATCGCCCAGATGCAGGCCGTCGACACCGCCGGGGTTGCCCCGATGGCCCACGCCCGCGATCTATTCCAGCGCCTGCGCGCCGATGTCGTCACCGAGCCGAACCGCCGCGAGGCCTTTCAGTCCGTGGCGCCGCAGGTGGCGGACGGGCTTTACCTGGTGCCGAAAGTAATCGAATAACGAAGTATGCAAACAATCAAATCCATCGCTACCCTCCTCGCCGAGGGCAAAATCTCCAGCGTCGAGCTGTGCCAGGACTACCTGGCGCGGATCGCCGCTCATAACCCAAACCTCAACGCCTTCGTCACGGTCGACGCCGAGCGCACACTGGCCGAGGCCCGCGCCGCCGATGCCCGGCGCGCCGCCGGCCAGGCCAATTTGCTGACCGGGGTGCCGATCGCGCATAAAGACATCTTCTGCGCCGAGGGTTGGCTGACCACCTGTGGCTCAAAGATGCTGGCCAACTTTGTCTCGCCCTATGACGCCCATGTCATCAGCCAGTTCAAGGCCGCTGGTATGCCGACGCTGGGCAAGACCAACATGGACGAGTTCGCCATGGGGTCAAGCACCGAGACCAGTTATTACGGTCCAACCAAAAACCCCTGGGACGTCGCTCGGGTTCCGGGCGGCTCGTCGGGCGGCAGCGCGGCGGCGGTGGCGGCGCGGATCGCCCCGGCAGCGACCGGCACCGACACTGGCGGCTCGATCCGCCAGCCGGCCGCCTTGTGCGGCATTACCGGCCTGAAACCAACCTACGGCGTGGTGTCGCGCTACGGCATGATCGCCTTTGCCTCCTCGCTCGATCAGGGCGGGCCGATGGCGACCACCGCCGAGGACTGCGCCCTACTGCTCAACGTCATGGCCGGTTTCGATGCGCGCGATTCGACCAGTCTGGAACGGAACCAGGAAGACTATGCCCGCGACCTGAATAAACCCCTGACCGGCCTCAGGATCGGTCTGCCGAAAGAGTTCTTCGGCGCGGGCTTGACCGGCGACACCGCGACGGCGGTGCAAGCGGCCATAGAACAATTCAGCAAACTGGGTGCCACCACGGTCGAGGTCAGCTTACCCAACTCCGGCCTTTCGGTCGCCGCTTACTACGTCATCGCCCCGGCCGAGGCGTCGAGCAACCTGTCGCGCTTCGACGGCGTACGCTACGGCTACCGCACGCCCGACTACGCCGACCTCACCGACATGTACGAGAAGAGCCGGGCCGAGGGTTTCGGCGCCGAGGTCAAGCGCCGCATCATGATCGGCACCTATGTGTTGAGCCACGGCTATTACGACGCCTACTACCTCCAGGCCCAGAAACTCAGACGCCTGATCGCCAACGATTTCGCCCAGGCCTACCAGCAGTGCGACGTCATACTCGGCCCGACCGCGCCGACCACCGCCTTCAAACTGGGCGAAAAGGCCGACGACCCGGTCGAGATGTATCTGTCCGACATCTACACCATCGCCGTTAACCTGGCCGGCCTACCCGGCATGAGCCTGCCCTGCGGCTTCGACCGCCAGGGTCTGCCGATCGGCCTACAACTGATCGGCGACTATTTCGCCGAGGTGCGGATGCTCAATGTCGCGCATCAATATCAGCTCGTTACCGACTGGCATCAGCGCACGCCGGGAGGATTCTGAACATGCAATGGGAAACCGTCATCGGGCTTGAGGTCCACACCCAGCTCACCACCCAATCGAAAATCTTTTCCGGCGCCAGCACCGCCTTTGGCGCCGAGCCGAATACTCAGGCCTGCCAGGTCGATATCGCCCTGCCCGGCGTGCTGCCGGTGCTCAATAAGGGCGCGGTCGAACGGGCCATCCGGTTCGGCCTGGCCATCGGCGCCAGGCTCAACCGCATCAACGTATTCGACCGCAAGAATTACTTCTACCCCGACCTGCCCAAGGGCTACCAGATCAGTCAGTTCACCCTGCCTATCGTCGAGGGTGGCGCGCTGACCATCCAGGTCGGCGATGAGGAAAAGACCGTGCGCATCACCCGCGCCCACCTCGAAGAAGACGCCGGCAAATCGCTGCACGAGGACTTCCACGGACTCACCGGCATCGATCTCAACCGCGCCGGTACACCGCTGTTGGAGATCGTCTCCGAGCCGGACATGCGCTCAGCCAAAGAGGCAGTGGCCTACGCCAAGGCGCTGCATACCTTGGTGACCTGGATCGGCACCTGCGACGGCAACCTGCAGGAAGGCTCGTTCCGCTGCGACGCCAATGTCTCGGTGCGGCGTCCCGGCGGGCCGCTGGGCACCCGACGCGAGATCAAGAACCTCAACTCGTTCCGCTTCCTGGAGCAGGCGATCGATTACGAGATCCGCTGGCAGATCGGCGAGATCGAAGACGGCCGGGCGATCCAGCAGGCCACCGTGCTGTTCGACCCGGACAGCGGCGAGACCCGCATGATGCGGACCAAGGAAGACGCCCACGACTACCGCTATTTCCCGGACCCGGACCTGTTGCCGGTCAAGTTAGAGGAAGACTGGATCGAGCGGGTTCGTGCCAGCCTGCCGGAATTGCCGCAGGCCCGGCAAACCCGCTATCGGACCGAGTTCGGCCTGTCCGCCTACGACGCCGCCACGCTCACATCGAGCCGCACCCTATCCGATTATTTCGAGACGGTGACGGCGGCCCTGCCCAAGGCGGACGCCAAGCTGGCCGCCAACTGGGTGATGGGCGAGTTGTCGGCGGCGCTCAACCGCGCCGAGATCGATATCGCCACCAGCCCGATCGGCGCCAACCGCTTGGCTCGTCTGCTCGGCCGCCTCCAGGATGGCACCCTGTCCGGCAAGCTGGCCAAGCAGGTGTTCGAAGCGATGTGGACGGAAGGTGGCGAGCCGGATGCCATCATCGAGGCCCAGGGGCTGAAGCAGATGTCCGACTCCGGCGAGGTCGAGCGGATCATCGACACGGTGCTGGCCGCTAACCAGAAATCGGTGGAGGAATTCCGCGCCGGCAAGGACAAGGCCTTCAACGCCCTGGTCGGCCAGGTGATGAAGGCGACCAAAGGCAAGGCCAATCCGGCCCAGGTCAACGACCTGCTGCGGGCCAAGTTGGCCGGCTGACGGGGCCGGCCTCAGCGCCGGCCGGTCAGCTCGATATAACGCGCCCGGTCGGTCTTGTACTGAAGCAGAATAGCCTCCATGCGCTGGTAGCGTTGCAGTATCAGGGCATCGAGGCGCGCTATTTCGGCCGCCGGCGGGTTCTGCTTGCGCTGGACCTTCAGGCCATTTAGCAAGGTTCTCTCCTGGGCCAGGAGGCGGTCTCGCGCCTGGTCGATCTCCTGGGCGCTGCCGAAGGTCGATAGCAGGGCGTTGTCGCTTCGTTGCCGTTCTTTAGCCGCCAGCGCTTCGGCGGTCTCCTGAGTGGCGATGGCGGCCTGCTTCTGGCGCTCGGCGTAACTCCCGACCCGCCGGATCACCCGGCCCTGGCCATCCAGTTCCTCATGTTGAGCGCCGGCGTATTGGGCCGGGATGCGATCGCCATAATGCACGCCGCCTTGCCCGTCCACCCAGCGATAGGTCGCCGCCCAGCCGGTCGCGGCCATGAGCACGGCCGCCAGGGTCAGGCCGCAGCCGGCGCAGCGATTCAGTCGGCGCCGTACTGTTGGCGATAGCGAGTAATGGCCGAGCGCGTAGCCGCCCATTCCGGTTTCCCTCCCAGGTACTTCATCAGGTCATCCAGGTTGACGATACTGATGACCGGCAGCCCATGCTGTCGGCTAACTTCTTGCACGGCGGACAACTCGCCCTGGCCACGTTCCATGCGGTCCAGGGCGATGGCGACGGCGCAGGGGATAGCGCCTGCGGCCTGGATCAGCTCGACCGATTCGCGCACTGAAGTGCCAGCCGAAATGACATCGTCGACGATCAGTATGCGACCCTTCAGCGGCGCGCCAACGATGCTGCCGCCCTCGCCGTGGTCCTTGATTTCTTTCCGGTTATAGCTGTAGGGCGCATTGCGGTCCATGCCGGCCAGGGCGACCGCCACGGTGGCGACCAGCGGGATACCCTTGTAAGCGGGGCCGAACAGGCCATCGAAGGCCATGCCGGAATCGAGGATGGCTTTGGCGTAAAATTCGCCCAGCCTTTTCAGCGATTCGCCATCGTTGAACAGGCCGGCATTGAAAAAGTACGGCGATAACCGGCCGGCCTTGGTCTTGAATTCGCCAAACAGCAGCACCTGTCGGCGGATGGCGAAATCGAGAAAGGCCTCCTTGAAACCCTGCATCTCTACATCCCTATCGATATTTCGTGCGAATTGTAACGCTGAATCTAAACGGCATCCGCTCCGCCGCCAAAAAGGGCGTAGTAGACTGGCTGGCCCAGTCCGAGGCCGATGTGGTTTGCCTTCAGGAGCTGAAGGCGCAAGTCGGTGACTTGAGCGCCCGGATGCTCAACCCGCCGGGCTATTTTGGTTATTTTCACTACGCGGAGAAGAAAGGCTACAGCGGCGTCGGTATCTGGTCGCGCCGGCAACCGGACCAGATCGTCGAGGGCCTCGGTATCGCCGACATCGACGCCGAGGGCCGCTACATCGAGGCCCAGTTTGGCAACCTGTCCATCGTCTCGATCTATCTGCCATCCGGCTCCTCGGGCGAGCACCGGCAGGCCGCCAAATTCGCCTTCATGGCGCGTTTTCTGCCGCGCCTGGAGACGCTTGCCAAAAGTGGCCGCGAATTTATCTTGTGCGGCGACTGGAACATCGCCCACCGCGAAATCGACCTGAAGAACTGGAAAGGCAATAGAAAGAATTCAGGCTTTCTGCCCGAGGAACGGGCCTGGATCGGTGACCTGTTCGATCGCGTCGGCCTGGTCGATGTCTATCGCCGACTTTATCCCGAGCACGAAGGCGAGGCTTACACCTGGTGGAGCAACCGTGGTCAGGCCTGGGCCAAGAACGTCGGTTGGCGCATCGACTACCAGATCGCCAGCCCCGGCATCGCCGCTCGGGCTATCACTGCCCGCGTCTACAAGGCAGCGCGGTTTTCCGACCATGCACCGTTGATCGTGGACTATGACGCGACGCCAATCGGAATGGCCGGTCAAGTTCGCCCGGTTAAGATTCACCTAAGCTAAGTGGCTAGAATGGCAGCCATTACCACTCCACACAGGAAACGACCATGACCCGCATCACCCTCCTACTCACCGCGCTACTCGCCATTGTCGCGCAAACCGCGCTGGCCGCATCCCCCAGTGCCCTGCTCGACACCTATCGTGCCGCAGCCACCAAGGAAGAACCGGGGTTCCGCGATTTCTCCGCGCAGCGCGGCGAGCAATTTTTCCACGCCAAGCATGGTGACACCAGTTGCTCGACCTGCCACACCGACAACCCCAAGGCGGGCGGCAAACATGCCAAGACCGGCAAGGCCATCGAGCCTTTGGCGCCGGTCGCCAACGCCAAGCGTCTGAGCGATCCGGTCAAGGTTGAGAAATGGTTCAAGCGCAATTGCAACGATGTCTTGCAACGTGCCTGCACCGCCCGTGAGAAAGGCGATTTCGTCGCCTGGCTGATTTCTGTCAAATAAAGGACGCCTAAACATGAAAACCCTGCTCAGTTTGCTACTCGCCCTCGCCCTCGGCAGTACTGCGGCCCAGGCCGAATCCGGCAACAAGTATGGCGGTGAGGATCGCGGCAAGCCGGTGCTCCCCAGCCAGTCGAACAACCTGTGGAAACAGGAATGCGGTTCCTGCCACCTGGCCTTCGCCCCCGGCCTGCTACCGGCCGAATCCTGGCGCAAGGTGATGGGCGGCCTGGACAAGCACTTCGGCGCCGACGCCTCGCTCAGCCCGGAGGAAAACCGCGAGATCAGCGCCTTTCTGGTGAACAACGCCTCCAATCGCTGGCGCGCGCCCACCGCACCGCTGCGCATCACCGAGACCGCCTGGTTCAAGCACAAACACCGCGAGCTGGCCCCTGGCGTCTGGAAACGCGCCGCCGTCAAGGGTCCGGCCAACTGCGCTGCCTGCCACACCGGCGCCGACCGGGGCGACTTCAACGAAGACCGCGTGCGTATTCCTCGTTAACGAGCGTGACTCATCGCCGCTCCAAAATCATGAAACGCCATAGGGCGGGCATGGCCCGCCCTATGGCTACGTGTGTTTCATGCTAACCACCGTAGCCACTCCTTACTACGGCCACCCGCTCATCACCCTCAATTCAAAAGCCATTTTATGCAATCCACCCTGATCTGGGACCTCCCCCTACGACTGTTCCACTGGCTGTTTGCCGCCAGTTTTCTCGGCGCCTGGCTCACCACCGAATCCGATCAGTGGTTGTCGCTGCACACCTTTTTCGGCTATCTCATGCTCAGTCTGATCGGCTTTCGCCTGGTCTGGGGGCTGACCGGTAGCCGCTACGCGCGCTTTTCCTCATTTCTTTACGGTCCTCGCGTCGGCCTGGATTATCTGCGCCAGGCCATCGCCGGCAGCGCGGCGCGCCATCTCGGCCACAACCCGGCGGGCAGCCAAGCGGTGTTTCTTCTACTTGGCCTGGGCCTGCTGGTGGGCCTATCCGGCCTGTTCACGCAGGGCGGCGAAGAACAACAGGGTGCGGCTGCCATAGGCGGGCTCAGCTTCGCGCTCGGCAAGGCGATCAAAGAAGGGCATGGACTGCTCGCCAACCTGATGTTGCTGGTGGTATTCGCCCATCTGGCTGGGGTGGCGCTGGAGAGCTGGTTGCACCAGGAAAATCTGGCTCGCAGCATGGTCACCGGTCTGAAGGCGGCTGAGTCGGGCGCCCCCGCCGCACGTCCCCACAAGCTGGTCGGCCTGCTGCTGCTGGTGGCGGTCGCGACCTTTGGCACCTGGTGGTTTTTTTATGCCTGGCATGAGCCGGTGGAAAGGCTGGGCGGTCATGACGATGCCGCCAACGAGGCGCCGCATGTCGCCTTCGTCGGCAAGCCGCTGCCCGAAAGCGCCAAGTGGCAGGAGGAATGCGGTTCCTGTCACCTGGCCTTCCACCCCAGCCTGCTGCCGGCGCGCTCCTGGCAGGCCTTGCTGGCCGGGCAGGGCCGCCACTTCGGTGATGACCTCGGGCTGGATGCCGCCACCGTGGCCGAACTGCTCGCTTTTGCCGTGCCCAATGCCGCCGAACAAGGCGCCACCGAAGCCGCTTGGAAGATAAACCGCTCCATACCGACAAGCAGCACACCGCTGCGCATCTCGGAAACGCCGTACTGGACCAAGAAGCACCGCGAGATCGCCGACGTCGATTGGCAGAACCCCAAGGTGAAGAGCAAGGCCAATTGCGCCGCCTGCCACCGTGATGCCGAGGCCGGTACCTTTGAAGACGCGGCAATGCAGGTACGAAACTGATCCTTGGCCACGGCGGGCTAGAGAGAACCGACAGGCTATGGTAAACGGACGTGGTTATCTACATAATGAATCATGTGGATAAAAAGCGTCAAAAAAGAGACAGGCCGGACTTCGCAAGACGTTAGACGTTCCATGGAATGGTTGCTGGCGGTCCTGGTCGGGTCGGTGTTTATTGCCGAATCGCTGACCATGATTTTTCTGTCCAGGCTGCCTGCCATATCCGGCATGACCGAGATATTGCTGGATGCGTCCACCCTGTCCATTCTGCTTTTTCCGCTGTTTTATTTTCTGATCTTTCGGCCGCTGACGCGCAACATCGTCGAACTTGAGCAGGCTGAAGACAAGCTACGCTTGGCGGCCAGTGTTTTCACGCACGCTCGCGAAGGCATCATCATCACCGATACCAGCGGCGCCATAATTGATGTCAACGAAACCTTTAGCAAAATCACCGGTTACAGCCGAGCAGAGGCGCTAGGTCAGAACCCGCGGATGCTCAAGTCAGGTCGGCAAGATCCAGAGGTCTATGCGGCCATGTGGAAGTCGCTCGCTGAAAAGGGCCACTGGTACGGCGAAATCTGGAATCGGCGCAAGGATGGCGAGGTATATGCCGAAATGCTCACCATCAGCGTGGTCAAGAATACTGATGGCGAATCGCAACACTATGTCGCCCTGTTCACCGACATCTCCCCGATGAAGGAACACCAGCAGCAGCTTGAGCACATCGCTCACTACGATGCCTTGACCAATCTGCCGAATCGCGTTTTGCTGGCCGACCGCCTGAGTCAGGCCATCAGCCAAAGTCAGCGGCGCGACCAGCCGCTGGCCCTGGCCTATCTCGACCTGGACGGTTTCAAGACTATCAACGACTTCTATGGGCACAATGTCGGCGACGAACTGCTGATTGCCATTGCCCAACGCATGAAGGCCGTGCTACGCGATGGCGATACCCTGGCCCGAATCGGCGGCGACGAGTTTGTGGCGGTGCTGATCGATCTATATCTGCCTCAGGATTACGAACTCGTGCTGAGCCGTTTGTTGCAGGCCGTCGCGGCCCCGGTGAATCTGAACGAAATGGTATTGCAAGTCTCCGCCAGCATCGGCGTGACCCTCTACCCCCAGGATGGCGCCGACGCCGACCAACTGATGCGTCATGCCGACCAGGCCATGTATCAGGCCAAGCAGGCAGGCAAGAACCGCTACCATCTGTTCGATGTGGCCCAGGATGCGGTGATCCAGTCCAGGCACGAAAACCTTGAAGAGATACGCCACGCCCTCGACCAACGCCAGTTCGTGCTGTATTACCAGCCGCAGGTAAACATGTACACCGGCGAGGTGATCGGCGCCGAGGCGCTAATCCGCTGGCAACATCCGGAACGTGGCCTGCTGGCCCCAGCCGAATTTCTGCCCATTATCGAGTCCCACCCGATCAGCGTGGAATTGGGCGAATGGGTCATCGACACGGCGCTGTCCCAGTTGGCCGAATGGCATTTGGCGGGAATAGACATCCCGATCAGCGTGAATGTCGGCGCTCGCCAGTTGCAGCACGGCAACTTCGTGGCCAACCTCGCCAAACAACTTGCCGCCCACTCTACTGTCCTGCCAGGCAACCTGAAACTGGAGGTGCTGGAAACCAGCGCGCTCGAGGACATGGCCTACGTTTCAGAGGTCATGCGCGCTTGCGGTGAAATGGGCGTGCGTTTTGCCCTGGACGATTTCGGCACCGGCTATTCCTCGCTCATTTATTTAAAGCGTCTGCCGGTGGATATGCTCAAGATCGACCAGACCTTTGTCCGGAATATGCTCGAAGACCCCGAGGATATGGCGATCATCGACGGCGTGCTGGGGCTGGCCTCGGCATTCCACCATCGGGTAATAGCCGAAGGGGTCGAGACCATAGGACACGGCGAACTGCTGCTGTCGCTGGGCTGCCAATTGGCGCAGGGCTATGCCATTGCGCGGCCTATGCCGGCGGCGGAGTTTCCCGACTGGCAGGTGAACTGGCGCACTGACCCCTACTGGGCCACTTGGCGGGAGCGCAGTATCAGCCGCGAAAATCTGCCTGTGCTATTCGCCGAGGTCATGCATCGACAATGGCTGAGCGCGCTCGAATCCTTTCTGGCAGACGAGCGGCAGTCCCCGCCGCCGCTGGACGCGCATGGCTGTCGCCTTGGCCGTTGGCTAGATACCGAGGGGCGATCCCGATATGGCCACGATCCGCTCTTCCACAAGATACTCGATTGCCACGAACACGTGCATTCGTTGTGCGGCAAATTGGTCGATCTGCATGGCATGGGGCGTAAAAACGAGGCCCTGGCGCGGGTTTACGAGCTACATGCGCTACGGGACGAATTGATCGCCAGTTTGAATGGCTTGCTGGGCACCCTGACCGGCTTTGTCCGGTTGCTGTGGCACGATAACTACCGGTCCGGCCATCCGCTCATCGACCGCCAGCACCAGGGGCTATTCGACAAGGCCAACGAACTTCTTGCCGCCGTAATCGACGGTCGGCCGAGCAATGCCGCCGCCGGCCTGATCAAGGAACTGCTGGCCGATGTGACGACTCATTTCGCCGACGAGGAACAGGTGCTACGGGCAATCGACTTTCCCGGCGTCGCCGAACACGAAGGCCGGCACCGCGCCCTGGTCGAGAAGGCGCAGCGTTTGGCCGCGCAATTTGCCGAAGGCAGCTTGGCCCTGGGCGATCTGTTTTCGTTTCTGGCCTACGACCTGGTCGCCATCCATATGCTTGCGGAGGATCGTATGTTCTTCCCCTATATTCAGACAGACTGATTCAGTCGGTGTTTGCATCATGAAGATAAGGAGTAAACGAAAATGAACGAGTTGAAAATCCTGGGCATCGTCGGCAGCCTGCGCAAAGGCTCATACAACCATGCCGCGCTCAGGGCGGCGCAAGCGCTGCTGCCGTCTGGCGCGACGCTGGACCTGATCGAACTGACCGGCATCCCGGTCTTCAACCAGGACGACGAGGCGGCGCCGCCGGAGGGCGTGCTCGAATTCAAACGCCGCATACGCGCCGCCGACGCCATCCTGTTCGCCACCCCGGAGTACAACTACTCGGTACCCGGCGGCCTCAAGAACGCCATCGACTGGGCCTCCCGACCTTATGGCGACAATGCCTGGGCCGGCAAGCCGGCGGCGCTGCTGGGGGCCTCGATCGGCAGCCTGGGCACGGCCCGCGCCCAATACCATCTGCGCCAGATACTGGTCGCCTTCGACATGGCCGTGGTCAGCCAGCCGGAGGTGATGATAGCCAACGCCGCGCAGCGCTTCGACGCGGCGGGGCGGCTGACCGACGAGCCGACCCGGCAGCACATTGCTAAGCTATTGGAGGCCTTGATAAAGCTGGCCAGGAATAGCCGGGCGGCTTGAGTTGAGTCGCTTCGCCGCCTGGCAGCGACTATTCGCCGTACTGCTGCTGGGCTTCGCCTCCGGCCTGCCGCTGGCCCTGACCGGCCAGGCCATGCAGGCCTGGCTGGCGGTGGACGGCGTGGACATCGCCACCATCGGCTTTCTCGGCCTGGTCGGCGTGCCCTACACCTTCAAGTTCCTCTGGGCGCCGCTGATGGACCGCTTCGAGCCGCCCTGGCTGGGCCGCCGGCGCGGCTGGCTGGTGGTCACTCAGCTCGCCCTGGCGGCGGCGCTGGCCTGGATGGCCGGCATGTCACCCAGGGATGGCGCCGGCCCGTTCGCCACGGCCGCCCTGCTGGTGGCCTTCCTGTCCGCCTCGCAGGACGTGGTGATCGACGCCTACCGTACCGATGTGCTGCCCGCCCGCGAGCGCGGCCTGGGCGGCTCGCTGTCGGTGTTCGGCTACCGCCTGGCGATGATACTGTCGGGCGGTATCGCCTTGATCTGGGCCGACCAGTGGCAGAGCTGGCCCAGGGTGTACCTGACCATGGCCGGGATCATGGTCGCGGCGGCAGCGGTGTCGCTCACCCTGCTGCCCGGCGTGTCGGGCGAATCGAAACCACTGGCCTCCGAGCCGAGGCGCGAATTGCTGGGCTTCGCCGCCATGCTGAGCGGTTTCGCCGCCGGCTGGTTCGCCGCCCGCTTCATCCTGATCGGCCTTGGCCTCGACCCCGACGACCCCGACAAATGGCTACGCCTGGCCTTCATCCTGGCGCAACTGGCGGCGGCCTTGCCGCTCGGCTATTGGGCGGCGCGCCGGGTCGGCTTCGAGACCCTGAACCGCTCGCTGGAGAATTACTTCAGCCAGTCCGGCGCCTGGGCCTTCCTGCTGCTCATCGTCCTCTACAAACTCGGCGACGCCTTCGCCGGCACCCTGACCACGCCCTTCCTCATCAAGGGCATGGCCTTCACCCAGGCCGAGGTCGGCATCGTCAACAAGATCATCGGCATCTGGCTGACCATCGTCGGCGCGCTGCTCGGCGGCGCCCTCATGCTGCGGCTCAACCTGTATCGCTCGCTCATGTTGTTCGGCGTGCTACAACTGGCCGCCATCGTCGGCTTCTGGCTGCTGGCGGTGCTGGGCAAGGGCGCCTGGGGCGGCTTCACCCTACCGCCCTTCGACCTGGGCTTCGTGGCGCTCGACCACCCCACCCGGATCGACAGCCTCTTGGTGGCGGCCATCGCCGCCGAAAACGTCACCAGCGGCATGGGCACGGCGGCCTTCGTAGCGCTGCTCATGGGCCTGTGCAGCCATCGCTACACCGCCACCCACTACGCCTTGTTGTCGGCCTTCTCGGCGGTCGGCCGCATCTACGTCAGCCCACTGGCGGGGGTCCTGTCCGAGAGCATCGGCTGGCCGGCCTTCTTCATCCTGGCCATGGTGCTGGGACTGCCTGGGTTATATATGGTCTGGCGGCTGCGGGGGGTGATCGAGCGGCTGAACTCGGGCGATTAGCCTGACGTCTTCGCCGCCGTCATGGCCGGCAAGCGCCGGGCTGCTGCGCCCTCTGCTCACCCATACACCTCGTCATGGCTGCCGACGTCGAGCAGCAGGATTTCGTGCTCGGTAATTTGCAGGGTGAGGGAGATGCGGTAGCTGTAGGTGAGGCTGACGGCCTGCATGCCCTGAAGCTTGCCGGACAGGGGGTGCAGGCGCAGGCTGGGTTCGAAGGGATCGGCGGCGAGTTGCGTCATGGTTTCGATGAAGCTGGGCCGCAGGTCGCGGTGTTTGGTCAGGAACTTGCGCACACGGCGGTCGAAGAAGGCCGTGGTGGTCAGGGCCCAGCTCATGCCGCCGGTTCGCTGTCCAGGTGTTGCATCAGGGCCTCAACACTGTCGTGGCGGGTCACGCGTCCGGCCTTGGCATCTGCCAGCGAGGCCTTGATGCGAGCCAGGGCGGCTTCATCTCGGGACTCGATCAGTTCGCTGTAGCACTGTTCAGTCAGCACGACATATTGGGGGCGGTTGTTCTTGATGATGTGCACCGGGCCTTGTGCCAGGGCTTCATCCACGGCAGCGATGCCGCAACGCTTGATTTCCTGTGCTGGGACGATGTTCATGCTTAACTCCAATACTCTAATTGGTACTCATTAAAGCACCACATAAAGTATACGTAAAGCCAATGATGAGGCCGTGGTTCGCCATGGTTAGTGAACGGCGGACTATGATGATGAGGTGTCAATAACCGCGAGGGGCCATGCGCCATGCGCATCGCCGGCCTGGGCGCCGCCGAGGCGCTCGCCAGCCTGAATTCATCCGCCAGTGGGCTCGATGCCGCCGAGGCCGAGCGCCGGTTGGCGGAATTCGGCCCCAACCGTCTGGAAGAAGCCGCACGGGAACATGGGTTGCTCCGCTTCGCCCGCCAGTTCAGCCACTTCTTCGCCATCGTCCTCTGGCTCGCCGCCGGGCTTGCATTGTTCGCCGAACATTACGATCCCGGTCAGGGCATGGCGCGCCTGGCCGTGGCCATCGTCGCTGTCATCCTGGTCAACGGCGTGTTCTCGTCCTGGCAGGAATACCGGGCCGAACGGGCGGTGGCCGCCCTGCGCCGACTGTTGCCGCGCAAGGTCAACGTGCTGCGTGGCGGCGCGACGATCGAACTTGGCGCCGAGCGGCTGGTGCCGGGCGATCTGCTGCTGCTGGAGGAAGGCGACGGCATACCGGCCGACTGCCGGGTGATCGATGCCTTCGGCTTGCGCGTCAATACCGCTACGGTGACCGGCGAGTCCCGGCCCAAGGCGCGCAACGCCGAGCCGAGTCTCGAAACATCGCCGCTGGAGGCCCGCAACCTGCTACTGGCCGGCGCCTCGTTGGTGTCCGGGCAGGCGCGTGCGGTGGTGTACGCCACCGGTATGCGTACCGAGTTCGGCCGCATCGCTCACCTCACCCAGACTGCGGGCGATATCGACAGCCCTTTGCAACGCGAGATTGCCCGCCTGTCCCGCCTGGTGGCGGCACTGGCCGCCGGCCTGGGCATCGTCTTTTTCCTGATCGGCCAGATGCTTGGTCTGCCGTTCTGGGAGAACATGCTGTTCGCCATCGGCATCATCGTCGCCAACGTGCCGGAGGGGCTCTTGCCCACCGTGACCCTGGCGCTTGCCCTGGCTACCCAGCGCATGGCCCGGCGCAACGTGCTGGTGCGCCACCTGCCGGCGGTAGAGGCGCTCGGCTCGACCACGGTGATTTGCAGCGACAAGACCGGCACCCTGACCCAGAACCGCATGGCGGCGCGCCGGCTTTGGCTGGACGGCCGTGCCGTTGCGCCGGACGAGATCGCGGCCTACGCGGACAGCCACCGCGAACTCTGGCTCGGCGCCGGCCTATGCCACAACCTCAGACAGATCGACGGTGACTGGCAGGGCGACCCGATGGAGATCGCACTGGCCGAGCTCGGCCGCCGCCAGGCCGACCCGGCCGGCTGCCAGCGTCTGGACGAGATCGCCTTCGACACAGACCGCAAGCGCATGTCGGTCGTCTGCGCTACCCCGGCCGGCCGACGACTCTATTGCAAGGGCGCCCTGGAGACCGTGCTCGATACCTGCGACCGTATCCAGTTCGGCAACACCGTGGCGCCGCTCGATGCAGCGCTGCGGCAGCGTTTGCTGGCGGCTCAGGACGCGATGGCCGACGCCGGCCTCAGGGTGTTGGCCTTTGCCTGGCGGGCGCTCGACAGCGATTTGCCGGACCTCGAAACGGGCCTGACCCTGAGCGGCCTGATCGGCCTGGAAGACCCGCCCCGGCCCGAGGTGGCGGAGGCCGTCGGCCGCTGCGCCACGGCTGGCATCCGGGTCATCATGGTCACCGGCGACCATCCCCGCACCGCGCTGGCCATTGCCCGCGAGATTGGCTTGGTGCGCGGTGAGCAGCCGCGTGTGATGACCGGCGAGGAACTGACCCACCTGTCGCCGACGCAACTGCAACTGGCCCTGGATGCCCCGGAGATACTCTTTGCCCGGGTCGCCGCCGAGCAGAAGATGCGCATCGTCGAGGCACTGCGCAAGAAGGGCGAGGTGGTCGCGGTCACCGGCGACGGCGTCAACGACGCACCGGCCCTGAAGACCGCCGACATCGGCATCGCCATGGGCCAGGCCGGTACCGACGTGGCCCGCGAGGCGGCCGACTTGATCCTGCTCGACGACAATTTCGCCAGCCTGGTCGCCGGCATCGAGGAAGGCCGGGCGGTGTTCGACAACATCCGCAAGTTCCTCACCTACATACTCACCTCCAACATCCCGGAGATCGTGCCTTACCTGGCCTTCGTGCTGTTCCGCATCCCGCTGCCCCTGACCGTGATCCAGATACTGGCGGTCGATCTCGGCACCGACATGCTGCCCGCCCTGGCGCTGGGCGCCGAGCGGTCCGATCCGGCGGTGATGCGGCGGCCGCCGCGCGCCCGCAGCGAGCGGCTGCTGACCTGGGGGCTGGTGGCGCGCGCCTATCTGTTCCTCGGTGTGTTGGAAGCGGCGGCGGCCATGGCGGCCTTCTTCCTGGTCCTGGACGCGGCCGGCTGGCATTACGGGCAAATGCTGGCCAAGACCGACCCGCTTTATCTGCAAGCGACGACGGCTTGCCTGGTCGCCATCGTCGCCGCCCAGGTCGCCAATGTTTTCCTGTGCCGGCACCCGACCCGCTCTATCGTGGACTCCGGAGTACGCGGCAATCTGTTGCTCGCACCGGCGCTGGCAGTCGAACTGGCGGTTACCCTGGCTATCGTCTACACCCCGCCCGGCCACTGGCTGTTTGGCACAGCGTCGGTCGGGTTTGGGGTCTGGCTGGCGGCCGGGCTGTTCACCCTGGCCATGCTGGGGCTAGAGGAGGCGCGCAAGGCCTGGCTGCGGCGGCGCCTATCCTTGTGAGGCCAACAAATACCAGCCTATGGAGCGTGCGCTGTCGGGATGAATCCTGACCTACCAATCCAGCGGATCGACATCCAGCGACCAGCGTAGGCCGCCGTTTTTCTGTTCCCGCAGGGCGGCGACCCAGGGTGTCAGGAAGGCTTGCAAGCGGCTTCGGGAGACCGACTGGATCAGTAGTTGCGCCCGCTCGCGGTTGGCGATGCGTGGCATCAGGGCCGGCACCGGATCATATAGCAGCACCCCTTCGGGTCTTTCCCGGCCCAGTTCATGGGCCGTTTCCAGAAAGGCCATGGCCTCGGCCATTGACCTGGCGTCGGCGCGTAACAGCGCTTGGTGACTGTATGGCGGAAACTCGGCTAATTTGCGCTCGCGCAAGGTCCGTTCGGCGAAGGTGGGATAGTCATGGGCCGCCAGGGCCGCGTAGAGCGGGTGATGCGGGTACTCGGTCTGGATCAGTACGCGGCCGGCGCGTTCGGCGCGCCCGGCCCGGCCGCCAACCTGCATGAGCTGGGCGAACAGTCGTTCGGAGGCACGGAAGTCGGCGGACATCAGGGCCTGATCGGCGCCGATCACCCCGACCAGGGTGAGCATTGGGAAGTCATGGCCTTTGGCGACGATCTGGGTGCCGACCAATATGTCCACCTCATGGCCGGCGATGGCCTCGCGCATGGCGGCGAAGGCGCCGCGCCGGGCCGTGGTGTCGCGGTCGACACGCAGTATGCGGGCGGCGGGGAACAGGTCGGCCAGGGTGTCCTCGACCTTTTGCGTGCCCTGCCCGGCTGGCCGCAGGTCCAGACTGCCGCAAGCCGGGCAGGCCTCGGGCGGTCGGCTGGCCAGGCCGCAGTGATGGCAGCGCAATTGGTAACCACCGCGATGGCGGTGGATGACCTGATGGGCGGCGCAGCGTGGGCACTCGCTGACCTGACCGCAGGCGCGGCAATAGAGCACCGGGGCGTAACCTCGGCGGTTTATGAATACCAGGCTCTGTTCACCGCGCTCCAGGTTTTCCAGCAGGGCCTTGCGCAGTGCATCGGACAGCCCCAGCGCCGCCTTGTCGGTGCGCGTGTCGATCAGTCGAACCTCTGGCAGGCTGGCCTGGGCATGGGCGCGCTCGGTCAGACTCAGCAGCCGATAACGATGGCGCTTGGCATTGGCCCAGGTCTCCAGGGCCGGGGTGGCGGAACCCAGGACGACCGTGATGTTCGACTGCCTGGCGCGCCAGACCGCGACATCGCGGGCGTGGTAGCGGAGGCCTTCCATCTGCTTGTAGGAGGCATCGTGCTCCTCATCGACGACGATGAGGCCCAGCCGGGGCAGCGGCGTGAACACCGCTAGACGGGTGCCCAGAACGATGTCGGCCCGGCCATCGAGGCAATCCAGCCAGCCTGCCAGCCGGTCGCCATCCGATAGGCCGCTGTGCAGGCTGACCAATTTGCGATCCGGGAAACGGCGTTTGAACCGCTCCACCATTTGCGGCGTCAGGTGAATCTCCGGGGCCAGCACCAAGGCCTGTTTGCCGGCAGCCAGGGTGCGTTCGATCAGGCGCAGGTAAACCTCGGTCTTGCCGCTGCCGGTAACGCCATGCAGTAGCCAGGCGGTGAAGCCGTCAGCCGCGCCAAGCAGGGTTGCGAGCACGTTTTGCTGGGCCTCGGTTAGTGTCGGCGCGGGTTCAGTCACCAAACGAGACGCCGAACCATGGTCGGCCATGACCAGCCCCTTATTCAACCAGTCGCGCAATGGCGCACGCAGGCCAGTCAAATGTTCGGCGGCGACCGGGCCGCCGGCCAGCAGTTCGGCCAACCGGCGCTGGGCCGTGGCCCGGACCGGAATGGCGGCGCAATAGGCCTGGCCAGCCGGGGTCAGGGCATAGGCCGTTGGGGCCTGGGGGCGAAATTTTGCCCGCTTCAGGGCCGGCGGCAGCAACGCCAGCAACGCCGGACCGAGCGGGTACTGGTAATAGTCTGCGGCGAACCGGGCCAGTTGCATGACCTCCCGCGGTAGCGCGGCCAACTGCCGGTCGATCTCGATGACCGCCCGTAACTGTTCGTCGGGTACCGTGGACGAGTCCACCAGCCCAACGATAACACCCACCAGTTCGCGCTTGCCGAATGGCACCCGGACCCGGCGGCCGACGTCCGAGGTCAGGGCATCGGCCACCAGATAGTCGAACAGGCGATCCAGCGGGGTATCGAGTGCGACCTGAACGACCGTGCGCAAAGTTGATTTCAAGTTATGGGCCAAACTTAAAGTAAATTATCGTTAACGAATGGAACTGCCTACGACTAATAGGGGTTTTAAAGTTCTCCACCAAATCTGTGGATAACTTTGTGGGTAAGCTGTCTTAAAACCGTAAAAAAGCCTTGCGGCTAGGCCACTCCGATGGCCAAGCACAAAAATTAGGCAACTAAAAATACTTTTACAATCAGTAACTTAAAAATACCGCGAGTTATTTTCAGAATTCGCCTTGACAAGCCGGAAAGGCCCGCCAGGCCGTGTGTATAAGTCAACGCTGAATTTGCCGGAAGAATTGACTTTCCGTTTCGATCGGTGCAAGCGGTGCTTGCCGTCCATCGCCCAATGCAGGACTGCGGCCTGGATTGTTTCCGCCTGGCGCGCCGACATAGCGCGCAGGAATAGAACCACTGCCTTACGCTGACCATCGGCATCGAGCACATAGCCCGCCAGATTGTGAATGCCATCCAGACTGCCACTCTTTAGCCAGGCCCGGCCAGCCAGCGGGGTGTCCTTGAGACGATGCCGCTGGGTGCCTTCCAGACCAAGCGCCGGCAGGGAGGCGGCGAATTCATAATAAAGCGGCAGTTTGCTTGCCCGGATCAGTAGACGCGCCATCGAGGCCGCCGAGATGCGTTCGGCACGGGACAGGCCCGAGCCGTTCTCGATGACCAGCTCGGGTATGGCGAGGTCCTGCTCGATCAGCCATTCCCGAATGGCGCGTTGGCCCTTGTCCCAAGTGGCAGGCGCGCCGAAGCGGGCGGCGCCAAGGTCAAGCAGCAGCATCTTGGCCATGACGTTATTGCTGAATTTATTGGCGCCGCGCACGATCTCGGTGAGCGGCGGCGAATTGAAATCCAGCAGCGACGTCGCACTCGCCGGGGTCTCGTTTAGCCGTATCTGGCCGGTCAGGACGCCGCCCAGTCTGGCCCACTCGGCCCTGAACACGGCGGCGGCGGTCGCCGCCGGGGGCATCAGGTTGAGCCACAGCACGCGGTCGCCGCAAGCCGTCGGGTAGCGTCCGGAAAGCATCAACCGATCGCCTTCGCGGCTCGCCGTCAGGCCATGCCGCCAGCCGGCACAGGCCGTTTCGTTATCTGGATCGAGTCTGTTTTCTACCGGCAGATCGGGCGGTTCCAGATGCGCACTGAGGCCGTCCTGCACAGGCGCCAGGCGCAACGGCAAGACGTTGTAATTGACCAGCAGGGCGGCCGGCGCGGCGTTGTAAGGCTTAAGCGGTTCACCGTCGAAGGCGGTGGGGTCCTCAGCGGCGATGGCAAAGAAGCTGTTGTCGAAAATGACATCGCCATCGATCTTGCCAATGCCGCGCGCCCGTATCTCCCGCAACAGGGTGTGGAAATGCTCCAGGGTCAGCGCCGGGTCGCCGCCGCCCCGAATGACCAGATTGCCGGCCAGAACACCATCGGCGATGGCGCCATCGATCAGTATCTGGGTTTTGAAGGTATACGCCGGGCCAAGGGTATCCAGTGCCGCCAGGGTGGTGACCGCCTTCATGACTGAGGCGGGGTTGAATGCTACGTCGGCGTTGAAGCGAGTCATCGCCTTAGTGTGATCCAGCGCTTGTACGACCAGTCCTATGTGGTCGCGCGGTATTTGTGCCTGTCTGAGAGCTACCCTGATTATGTTCGGCAGCGGGTCTGCTTGCGCCGGCCATGTCGTAAACAGGATGAAGGCGAGTGGGGCAGTCAAGAATAATTTCGGCATAGCGGTACGGGACATGATTTCGCCAACACCCTACCCCATACCGATCCACCGGGACAACCCAATGCGCTAACATCCGGCTATGAAAGGCACTGTCTTGACCCTTGAAATAGGCGCTTCGCGCCTGCTGGCCTACATTCTGGTCACGATCCATCTAATGGCCGCCGGCGCGTTGTTATTGGCCGATATGCCCTGGTTGTACCGGGCGTCTTGGTTGATTGCCATCGCGGCCGGTCTGGGCTTTACCGTCCGCGCGCCGGGCACGCTAAAGTTGCGCTGCCGGCCAGACGGCGGTCTCGACGTTTGGGCCGCCGACGATTGGCTGGAGGTCCGGTTATTGCCGGATACCCTGGTGTGGTCCCGGTGCGCGGTGTTGCGCTACCAAAGGCCCGAACGACGCCGGGCCGAAACCCGCGTCATCCTGCCGGATAGCCTGGCCGAGGATGATTTCCGGCGGCTCAGGGTATGGCTAAGATTTCAGGCGTCAGCGGCAGCGGGACGGAGCCATGCGGCTTGACCCGCGCGGCGGCGGCCATTTCTGGATCGCTTACTTTACCGCTTCCTTTAGCTGATCCAGGATTGCCGGATTCTCCAGCGTCGACACATCCTGGGTGATCTCGTCACCCTTGGCCAATGCCCGCAGCAGGCGGCGCATGATCTTGCCGGAACGGGTCTTGGGCAGGTTGTCGCCAAAGCGGATTTCGTCCGGCTTGGCGATCGGTCCGATCTCCTTGGCGACCCAGTCGCGCAGTTGCCTGACAATCTCCACCGCCTCGGCGCCGGTCGGCCGCTGGCGCTTGAGCACCACATAGGCGACGATGGCCTCGCCCTTCACGTCGTGCGGCTTGCCGACTACGGCGGCCTCGGCAACCAGCGGATTGGCGACCAGCGCCGACTCGACTTCCATGGTTCCGAGCCGATGGCCGGACACATTTAGCACGTCGTCGATGCGGCCCATGATGGTGAAGTAGCCGGTCTCGGGGTCGCGCACCGAGCCGTCGCCGGCCAGGTACAGCTTGCCGCCCAGTTCTTCCGGGTAGTAATTCTTGCGATAACGTTCGGGGTCGCCCCAGATGGTGCGGATCATCGATGGCCAGGGTCTCTTGATGACCAACAGGCCGCCCTTACCCCATTCCACGTCATGGCCGGTTTCGTCGACGACGCCGGCCATGATGCCGGGCAACGGCAGGGTGCAGGAGCCAGGTACGGTCGGGGTGGCGCCGGGCAGCGGGGTAATCATGTGGCCACCGGTCTCGGTCTGCCACCAGGTATCGACAATGGGGCAGCGGCCACCGCCGATCTGTTCGTGGTACCACATCCAGGCCTCGGGGTTGATCGGCTCGCCGACGGTGCCGAGCAGGCGCAGCGAGGATAGGTCATACTTGCTAGGGTGTTGTTCCGGATGGGCGCCGGCCAGTTTGATAAGCGCCCGGATCGCGGTCGGTGCGGTGTAGAAGACGCTGATCTTGTGTTCCTGGATCATGTGCCAGAAACGGCCGGCGTCCGGGTAGGTGGGCACGCCTTCGAACACGATCTCGGTGGCACCGCAGGCCAGCGGACCGTAGGCACCGTAGGTGTGGCCTGTGATCCAGCCGATGTCGGCGGTGCACCAGAAGACATCGGTCGGCTTGATGTCGAAGGTCCACTTCATGGTGACCACGGCGTGTAGCAGGAAGCCACCGGTGGCGTGTTGCACGCCCTTGGGTTTGCCGGTCGAGCCAGAGGTGTAAAGCAGAAACAGCGGATGCTCGGCGCCGACCCATTCGGGTTCGCACTGCGCAGATTGGCCGGCGGTCACGTCGTCCCACCACAGGTCGCGCCCGGCCGTCCAGTTGGTGGCCTCGCCGGTGCGCCGGTAAACGACGACGTTTCTGATGGTGTCGCAACCGCCCAGGGTCAGGGCCTCGTCGACGGCCGGTTTGAGCGGGATGTCCTTGCCGCCGCGACGCTGGCCGTCGGCGGTGATGACCATGACCGCGCCGGCGTCCTCGATGCGGTCGCGCAGCGAGTGGGCGGAAAAGCCGCCAAACACCACCGAATGGATCGCGCCGATGCGGGCGCAGGCCTGCATGGCGACGATGCCTTCGATCGACATGGGCAGGTAGATGACCACCCGGTCGCCGTTCTTGACGCCCAGTTTCTTCAGACCATTGGCGAGATGACCGACCCGCGCCAGCAACTCCTTGTAGGTGACCTTGGTCACCTGGCCGTCGTCGGCCTCGAAGATGATGGCGGTCTTGTCGCCGAGGCCGGCCTCGATGTTCTTGTCCAGACAGTTGTAGCTGACGTTCAGCTTGCCGTCAGCGAACCACTTATAGAAGGGCGCGTCGCTCTCGTCCAAGACCTTGCTAAAGGGCTGTTTCCAGACCACATTTTCGCGTGCCAGATCGGCCCAAAAACCCTCATAATCGGCCTCGGCCCTGGCGCACAAGGCCTTATAGGCGGCCATGCCGGAGATCGCGGCCTGGGCCTTGAATGCCTCGGATGGCGGGAAAACGCGAGTTTCGTGCATAACTGATTCGATTGTGGACATCGTGCAAAGTCTCCTAGACGGCAGTAGCAAAAACCCCGGTTGCCTCCCCCTCGGATGGCATCAAGCAACCGTTGAGAGGAAGAAATTAGGACAAAGTCGTATTATTTTCAAACTTCCTGACACCAACCTGACACCATGACCGCATTCCAACCCGACAGTCACATCGCCAGCGCCGCCGATTATAGCCATTATCTGGCTGCGCGCCTGACGGCCAGGCCCGAGCTGGGCGATTGGCTGGCCGCGGCCGGACAGACGCCATTCTCGCGCCAGGCGATGCAGGCATTCCTGGCGGCGACGCCGATCCCGGACGAGGCGGCGCTGAAACACCTGCTGCGCGATTTGCGTCAGCGGGTCATGGCCCTGCTGATTGTTCGCGACCTCAATGGCCTGGCCGACCTGGCCGAGGTGACCGGCGCCTGTACCGATCTGGCCGAGCTTACCCTCACGCTCGCTTGCGACTGGCATCATCGCGATCTGGCGACCATCCACGGCGAGCCGCTCGATAGCCAGGGGCAGCCGCAAAGGCTGATCGTGGTCGGTATGGGCAAGCTGGGCGGCCGCGAACTCAACGTCTCGTCCGACATCGACCCCATCTTCGTCTATCCGGAGGACGGCGAGACCACCGGGCCGCGCAAGCTGGCCAGCCATGAATTCTTCGTTCGTCTGGGCAAGCGGTTAATCAGCGCCATTGGCGAGACCACGGCGGACGGTTTCGTGTTCCGGGTAGACATGCGCCTCAGGCCCTATGGCGACGACGGCCCTCTGGTCTCCAGCTTCGCCATGCTGGAGGACTACTTTTACACCCAGGCCCGCGAATGGGAGCGCTATGCCTGGATCAAGGGTCGGCCGCTGACCGGCGAGCGCCATGACGAGATGGAGGCGTTGCGCCGGCCCTTCGTGTTCCGCAAATACCTCGACTTCGGCGCCTTCGCCGCCATGCGCGACCTGCACAGCCAGATTCGTCGCGAAGTGGCGCGCAAGGATATGGCCGATAACATCAAACTGGGCGCCGGCGGCATCCGCGAGATCGAGTTCATCGCCCAGGTCTTTCAGTTGATCCGGGGCGGCAAGACGCCTTCGCTGCAAGCGCGCCCGACCCGCACCATACTGCACCAACTGGCGGCCATGGACCTGCTGCCGGAAGCCGTAGCCGACGAACTGGAAACCGCCTATGTCTTGCTGCGTAACCTGGAGCACCGCTTGCAATATCGGAACGATAGCCAGACCCAGCAATTGCCGCGCGATGAGGAGGAACGTCGGCGGCTTGCACAGACCATGGGCTATGCCGATTGGGACAGCTTCGCGGCCGCTCTCGACCTGGTTCGGCATAAGGTGGCCGGTCAGTTTGAGCAGGTCTTCGGCACGCCCCAGGAGAACCAATCGGAGCACCCGCTGGCGGGGCTGGGCGACCTGACGCCTGAGGCGGCGCGGGAGCGTCTGGAACAGCTCGGCTACGCTGACGGTGGCGCCATGCTGGAGCGTCTGGGCGCACTACGCGGCGGCAGCCGCTACGCGGGTCTGCCGGCGATCAACAAGACCGCTCTGGACGGCCTCTTACCGCCCCTGATCGAGGTTGCCGCCCGACAAGCCAACCCGGACGATACCCTGGCCCGCATACTGACCCTGCTGGAGACGATCAGCCGCCGCGCCCCTTACCTGCTGCTGCTGCGAGAATATCCGCAAACGCTGGCCCAGGTGGCCCGGATTGTCGGCGCCAGCCCGTGGGCGGCCCAGTATTTGACCAATCAGCCACATCTGCTCGACGAACTGCTCGACCAGCGCAGCCTGATGACGGCCCCGGACTGGGCGCTGAAACAGGGTGAGCTTAAGGCCCGCCTGGCCGCCTTCGACGGCGACCTGGAACGCCAGATGGACGAGATGCGCCATTTCAAGCAGAGCGAGACCTTCCGCCTGCTGGCCCAGGACCAGGCCGGGATGTGGACGGTGGAGCGGCTATCCGACCAACTCGCCGCGCTGGCCGATCTGCTGCTCGCCCAGACACTGGAGAGGGTCTGGGCCGATCTACCGAAGAAACACAGGGAACGGCCGGCCTTCGCGGTGATCGCCTACGGCAAGCTGGGCGGCAAGGAGTTGAGCTATGCCTCCGATCTAGACATCGTTTTTCTATATGACGATCCGCACCCTGACGCCCAGGACATTTACGGCCGTCTGGGCAAGCGCATGAACACCTGGATGAGCACCCCAACCGCCGCCGGCATCCTCTATGAGACCGATCTCAGGCTGCGCCCGGATGGCGCTTCCGGTCTCTTGGTCAGCAGCATCGAGGCGTTCGACGACTACCAGCGCCACCACGCCTGGACCTGGGAACACCAGGCCTTGACCCGCGCCCGTTACGCTTGCGGCGATGTTGCCGTGGGCCAGCGCTTCGAGGCCATCCGCGAGGCCGTCCTGTGCCTGCCGCGCGAGCGGACCAAACTGCGTGCCGAGGTGCTGGAGATGCGACAAAAGATGCACGACGGCCACCCCAATAGCAGCGGCCTGTTCGATCTGAAGCACGATAGCGGCGGTCTGGTCGATGTCGAATTCGCGGTTCAGTTCCTGGTCCTAGCCTATAGCTCGGAGCACCCGGAGTTGACCGCCAATCGCGGCAATATCGCCCTGCTCGGCATGGCCAGCGGGTCCGGTCTGATCCCGGCCGGCAGCGCCGATGCCGCCGCCGACGCCTACCGTGAACTGCGCCGCCGGCAACATGAGGTCAAGCTGCAAGGCGCCGAGCACGCCCGTCTGCCGGCTGCGGAGATGGCCCGCGAAATCGCTGCCGTTCAGGCGCTCTGGCAAAGCGTATTCGGCTAGGAGCCTGTCGGACTTGAAGAATCGAAGCGAAAAATCGGCTGAACGAGGACAGATTTCGACGATTTCGCTGGGCAATAGCCGTTCTATTGCCCGAGAAAGCGGCGGAATATGGACTGTTCCGACGGTTTTGCAGCCGATTTCCTTTAAGTCCGACAGGCTCCTAGGAGCCTGTTGCGCTAGAATTAGCGTTCCATTTTTTGACCGCATTTAAGGAGCTGGGACCATGTCCATGGCCGACCGCGACGGCGTTATCTGGTATGACGGCAAACTGGTGCCCTGGCGCGAAGCCACCACCCATGTGCTCACCCACACCCTGCATTACGGCATGGGCGTGTTCGAAGGCGTGCGCGCCTACAAGACTGAACGAGGCACGGCCATCTTCCGTCTGGAGGAACACACCAACCGGCTGTTCAACTCCGCCCATATCTTCGGCATGAAGCTGCCCTTCGACCGTGACACCATCGCCCAGGCGCAGTTGGAGGCAGTGCGTCAAAACAAGCTGGAATCGGGCTACATCCGGCCGCTGGCTTTCTACGGCGCCGAGGCCATGGGTATCTCGGCCAAGACCTTATCGGTGCATGTGATCGTCGCCGCCTGGCCGTGGGGCGCCTACCTCGGCAAGGAGGGCATGGAAAAGGGGATTCGGGTCAAGACCTCGTCCTTCACCCGGCACCACGTCAACATCACCATGTGCCGCGCCAAGGCCAGTTCCAGTTACACCAATTCCATCCTGGCCCACCAGGAGGCTGGCAACTGCGGTTATGACGAGGCCCTGTTGCTCGATGTCGACGGTTTCGTGGCCGAAGGCTCGGGCGAGAACGTATTCATCGTCAAGCAGGGCAAGCTGTACACACCCGATCTCACCTCCTGCCTGGAGGGCATCACCCGCGACACCATCCTGCAACTGGCGGCCGAGCTGGGCATTCCGGTCATCGAAAAGCGCATCACCCGCGACGAGGTCTATTGCGCCGACGAGGCCTTCTTCACCGGCACCGCGGCCGAGGTAACCCCTATTCGCGAACTGGATAACCGGATTATCGGCGCCGGCCACCGCGGTCCGATCACGGAAAGGCTGCAAGCGCTATTCTTCGATTGCGTCCAGGGTCGAGTGGCCAATCGCGCCGGCTGGCTCAGTCACATCTAACGGGGATCACCATGAGCGAAATTGAACCGCTAGCGCCGGTCGTCGAGGTCTCCGAGGCCGACCTGCCGTTGCACTGTCCAAGGCCTGGTCAGAGTGCCTGGAACAGCCACCCTCGGGTGTTCCTGGCGATCGAGGACAAGGGCGAGGCCCGCTGTCCTTACTGCGGCACGTTATATAAGCTAAAGGGCGGCGCTACGCACCGCCGTCATTGAGATCAGGCAGTACGTGAATAGCGCGGCTGGTCGCTGCTTTGCTGCTTGAGATAGTTGTCGAAGCACATGGCGATGTTGCGCAGGAACAAGCGGCCCAGCTCCGTCACCTCGACGTATTTGGCTTCCAGCCTGACCAGGCCATCGGCCGCGAGCGGCTCCAGGTCCTTGAGGGCATCGGCAAAATAGGCATCGAAATCGATGCCCCAGTGCGCCGAGAAGCCGGCCTTGTCTAGCTCCAGGTCGCACATAACGGTGGTGATGGCATCGCGCCGGATCTGGTTGTCGCGGGTCAGGCGCAGGCCACGCTCGACCGGCAGGTGGCCCTGGGTAACCATATCCTGGTACTTCTTTACATTCTTTTCGTTCTGCACATAGGTATCCGGCGTCTGGCTGATGCTGGAGGCGCCGAAGGCATAGATATCGCACTCCTTGTGCGTGGTATAGCCCTGGAAGTTGCGCCACAGGCTCTTGCTGTTCTGGGCCTTGACGATTTCGTCGTTCGGTTTGGCAAAATGGTCCAGGCCGATGTTCACATAGCCGGCCGCGCCCAGCCGATCATGGATCAACTGCTGTTGATCCAGACGAGTGGCGAAATCGGGCAGGTCCTTCTCCAGGATCAGTTTCTGGTGCTTCTTCATCCACGGCACGTGGGCATAGGAGAACATCGCCAGCCGGTCGGGCGACCAGGCGACCACCTTGTCCAGGGTGCGGGCGAAGCTGTCCAGAGTCTGGTGCGGCAGGCCGACGATCAGGTCCATGTTGATGCTGGAAAAGCCCAACTCGCGCGCCCAGCCGTAGACCTCTTTAATCATGCCCTCGGGCTGGACCCGGTTGACCGCCTTTTGCACCCGGTCGTCCAGGTCCTGGACGCCGATGGACAGCCGGTTGAAACCGGTCTCTCGGAGCGCGACCAAGTGTTCACGGGTCAGCTCGCGCGGATCGGCCTCGCAGCCCATCTCGGCATCCTCGGCGATGCTGAAGCGATTGCGTATCAGACCCATCAGGCGGCGAATGTCCTGCGGTCGCAGGTAGGTTGGCGTACCGCCGCCCCAGTGCAACTGCTTCACCGGCCGGCTCGGCAGGGTCAGGGCAGCCACCTGGGCCATCTCCATATCGAGGTAATCCAGGTACTGATAGGCCTTCTTGTAATCGCCCGTGGCTACCATGTTGCAACCGCAGTAGTAACACAGCGTGTCGCAGAACGGGATATGGAAATAAAGCGACAGACCTCGGTCCGGCTTCTGGGAAGCGGCCAGCTCCGCCCGCCAGTCGGCCTCGGTGAATTCGGTATTGAAATAGGGCGCGGTTGGATAGGACGTATAGCGCGGGCCGGGTTTGCTGTATTTTTCCAGCAGGTCAGTGAGTGCGGACATAATTGTATTTCCAACTGTAATTGGGCCGATTGTAGGCAGTTAGCGCCCACCAAGGCAAGGCGAATACGTGACCATGGCCCGGCTCGCCATTGTTGGCGGCCTTCTTGTGCCGACTATATCGAAAGTATAATTTTTTCTGGACATTTGTGTTTTGCATGGCATAATGAAATCTACCTCCCTGACCGCCGCAACGGCGGTTTTTGATACGGCACCGGTTTACCGGTGCCGTTTTTTTTACCCTCATGGGCAAACGGATCAAGGATAATCGGCCCGTTGCTTCATGGGAGGTTCAAGGTGTCCAACATACCCGCAGAAATATTCAAGGCCTATGACATTCGCGGCGTCGTTGGCCGGACCCTGATGCCGGAAACGGTGGAAAAGATCGGCCAGGCCCTGGGTTCCGAGGCGAAGGCCCGTGGCCGGGATGAAATCGCCATCGGCCGCGACGGTCGGTTGTCGGGGCCGTCACTTGCCGCCGCCCTGGCTCGCGGCATCCAGGCGGCCGGCGCGAACGTGGTCGATGTCGGCCTGGTGACCACGCCAATGACCTATTTTGCCGCCTACCATTTAGGCACTCAGTGCGCGGTCATGGTCACCGGTTCGCACAACCCGCCCGACTACAACGGCCTCAAGATGGTGCTGGCCGATGAGACCTTATCCGGCGAGGCCATCCAGGCCCTGCGCCAGCGCATCGAGACCGGCGAGCTGGCTCGTGGCGCCGGCGCCTACCGGCAATACGATATCGCCCCGGATTACCTCGCTCGCATCGTCGGCGACGTCAAACTGGCCCGGCCGATCAAGATCGTCGTCGATGCCGGCAACGGCGTAGCCGGCGCCTACGCCCCGGCGCTCTATCGGGCGCTGGGCTGCGAGGTGGATGAGTTGTACTGCGCGGTCGACGGCCGCTTCCCCAATCACCACCCGGACCCGTCGGTGCCGGCCAACCTGGCCGACCTGATCGCCCGGCTGAAACAGGGCGACGCCGAGATCGGCCTGGCCTTCGACGGCGATGGCGACCGCCTGGGCGTAGTCACCAAGGACGGCGCTATCGTCTACCCGGACCGGCAGTTGATGCTCTTCGCCGCCGACGTGCTGAGTCGCAATCCCGGCGCGACAGTGATCTTCGACGTCAAATCGACCCGTAACCTATATCGCTGGATTCGCGACCACGGTGGCCAACCCATGCTCTGGAAGACCGGCCATTCGCTGGTCAAGGCGCGAATGCGGGAGACCGGCGCTTTGCTGGCCGGTGAGATGAGCGGCCATGTCTTCTTCAAGGAACGCTGGTACGGTTTCGACGATGGCCTCTATGCCGGCGCTCGGCTGCTGGAGTACCTGGCCAGACAGCCGGACCTCGACGCCACCCTGCATAACCTGCCGGACAGCGTGAACACGCCCGAACTGCACATCGAGATGGCCGAGGGCGAGCCGCGTCGACTGATCGATCGGTTGCGTGACAGCGCCCGTTTCGAGGGCGCGCGCGAGGTCATCACCCTGGATGGCCTGCGGGTGGAATATGACGATGGCTTCGGCCTGATGCGGCCGTCCAACACCACGCCGGTGATGGTGCTGCGTTTCGAGGCCGACAGCGCCGTGGCCTTGGCCCGCATCCAGGCCGACTTCCGACGGATATTGTCGGCCGCCGCGCCCCACGCCAGGTTGCCGTTCTGACCATGGAATTCTGGGTTCACAGCGCAAACCAGTGGCACGCTGTTCAGCCTGCCGAGCTGGCCGGCGCCATCGCCTTGCCGGACAGCTTTGTCTGGCTGGAACTGAGCGGCGACGACCCGTCATTTCTGAACAGGCTTGGCAAGCTGCTGAACCTGCATGAGTTGGCCTTGGAAGACGCCATCTCCGCCAGCCAGCGGCCCAAGATCGAGGAATATGCCAACGGCGGACTGTTCCTGGTAATGCGCACGGCCATGGAATGGAACGACGATATCGAATATGGCGAGACCCATGTCTTTCTCGGTCACCGCTATATCGTCATCATCCGCCATGGCCCCGGACCCGGCTATGGCCACGCTCTGGAACGATTCAAGGGCAACCGGTTCACGCCGTCGCCCGGCGCCGCGCTCTATGTCGTCCTGGATCAGGTCGTCGATGCCTATCGGCCAGTGACGGAAAACCTCGAAGACCGTTACGACAACTATGAATCGGCCTTGCTGGAAACGGCGGTTGCCGAGCAAAATCTGTCCAGGCTATACAGCCTGAAACGTCAAACTCTGCTCCTCAGCCAGGCACTGGAACCGATGGCCGACATGGTGCAGGACATCTTCAGGATACACCCGGATATCGTCGAAAAAGGCCTCAAGGTCTACTACCGCGATGTCCAGGATCACCTGACCCGGCTCAACCGGGACACCTACCAGATACGAGAAATGCTGACCGACGCCATGCACGTCAGCCTAGCATCGCTGGCGCTCAAGCAGAACGCCTCGGTACAGAAACTGGCCGGCTGGGGCGCCATCCTGGCCGTCCCTACCCTGGTATTCAGCCTCTACGGTATGAATTTCAAGGTCATGCCGGAACTGGCCTGGTCCTGGGGCTATCCCCTGGCCCTGGCCCTGACTGGCGCGGTCTGCTTTGGGCTCTACCGCCACCTCAAGAAGCGGGGTTGGATTTGAGGCGACCGGCCGCGCCCCGTATCATCTCAACTTTACCAATCCAGGATTCGCCATGAACCCACTCGTCGGCATCATCATGGGCAGCGTCAGCGACTGGGAAACCATGCGCCAGGCCGCCGATATGCTCAAGGAACTGGGCATCCCCTTCGAGAAGCGGGTGCTTTCCGCCCATCGCACCCCGGATGCCGTGTTCCAATACGCCGCCAGCGCCGCCGAGCGCGGTCTCAAATGCATCATCGCCGGGGCCGGCGGGGCCGCCCACCTGGCCGGGATCGTGGCGGCCAAGACCACTTTGCCAGTGCTTGCGGTGCCGATCCAGTCGCGCGCCCTAAAAGGCATCGACTCCCTGCTCGCCATCGTGCAAATGCCCAAAGGCATCCCGGTCGCCACCTTCGCCATCGGCGAGGCCGGGGCGGCCAACGCCGCCCTGTTCGCCGCCGCTATGCTGGCCAACGACTCCCCAGTCACCCGCGAGCGACTGCTGGCCTTCCGCCAAAGGCAGACCGATAGCGTCCTGGCCATGGTCTTGCCGGAAGATTGATCTGTTCGGCTAACCACCAGGAGTGATAAGGGCCTCTGACCTGATGCGCGACAAGTTCAGACTGGACATGCTGGTTATGCTCACCACCCACGCGGGCCGGCATGTGAAGTTGGCCTTGAGTTGACCTTGGCTGATCCTGCGGAATATCGGGAACCACGGTTTTCCGAAGTACACGTAGCCCGGAGAAGCGTGGCGGTCCGGTCGAGGATAGGGACCCGGACATCATGGACACGATGCCGCTCCTGCTGCCACCCTGACCCGCCCTTGCATGCTGATAATCACTCTGCGCGCCTTGGCTGCGCCCCGCGCATCGCAGAGCTTCAAGGTGTCGTTGTATCCGGAACTGAATCCGCTGCTTTGGTAGGCAATGCGCGGCCGACCGCCCTGCAAGGTGTTGCCTTCGTTCAGTTTGTCGTGGACTCGCAGGATGGTTTCGGTGGCATCGACCGCGCCATTGCCATTAGCGTCGGCAAAGGCGATCCAGCCCGCTTGCCATCGCCCTTCGCCGGAACAAACGGCGCCATCGAGGCTGGGGCAGACGATGACCTTGTAACCGCGTTTGATGGCTTCGCTTCTGGCGTAATTCAGGTGGGCGACGATATCCATGACCTGCGAACTCTGATGCGTATCCCGAATCAGTTCGAGCAATCCGGGAACGCCAATGGTGGCCAGGATGGCCGCAATCGCAACTGTGGCCATGGTTTCCAGCAAGGTGACACCGCGCTGTTTTTTCATTTGCCCCTTCTCCCTCGATGCTAGGAGTCTGTTGGACTCCTAGTGTAGTGTTGCACGTTGTTTGGCACCTATGCGAACGAGGAAGGACCAATGCATCGGACGTGGGTCGGGATTCATCCCGACCCACAAAACCCCGCTGACATGCCCGGCTTGTCGGGTTGAATCCCGACAAGGGCTTACATATAGGCATTCCAAAGAATGCAACACTACACTAGTAAACCTCCTGGTTCGTTCGGTTGCGGGCCTTCTTGTGCGCCCATCGCGTATGTTGTAGTGATTTGCCGGCGAGTATCCTCATGCTGGCGAGGTTGTCAAGTTGCTGACAGGGCAGGCCGCGCCCGACCCAGCGGCGCCGGAGGAACTTGGCAGAATTCTATCGCAGGGTGCGATCACGGCTAGTGTAGTGTTGCACGTTGTTTGGCACATATGCGAACAAGGAAAGACCAATGCGTCGGACGTAGGTCGGGATTCATCCCGACGACGCGGGTTCCATGGGCCGGGTTGTCGGGATGAATCCCGACAAGGGCTTACATATAAGCATTCCAAAGAATGCAACACTACACTAGGCGGTTATTTCGCCGTCCGGTCCCCCGTCTTTGTACCGGCAGTGGTGAATTGTGGCTTCAGTTTGTTCACGGTCGCCTTGCCAAACCCCTTGACCCTGGCGAGTTCTTCCAACTGTTTGAAAGGACCATTTTTCTCACGATAGGTCATGATCGCCTGGGCCTTGGCCGGGCCGATACCCTTGGCAGCTTCCAGCTCGGCCCGTGTCGCGCTGTTGAGGTCGATAGCCGCCAGCGCGGGCCGGGCCGAAATGAGCGAAAGGATCAGGCTAGCGAGCTTTATTTTCATGGCCATATCCCTTGGGTTATCGTTAAATCCATGGCAAAAGTAGGGCCACTGTATGAGATAGCTTGCCTCAGGACAAGATACAAACCTGGCTGGCGGATGGAAAGTTCGGACTAATTAAACCCAGAAACGGCAGTTGACCGCTTCACGAGAGGCTTAATGCAATGAGGCTATTGGGTTTCTACAGGAAATATGGGTTCACCCGTTTGGTGATATCCGTTATCCCCAGGCTATGTCCGGGGGGGCAAAACGGTTTGCCCTTTGCGGCGGTCGTGTTAATGGGTTGCAGACCTTTCGGACGTAGACCGGGTTTCAACCCGACAACTCCCCCGCCCATGGAACCCGTATCGTCGGGATGAATCCCAACCTACTAAATCTGGCTGGCCATATCGGTTTGGATGCGCTCGAACACGGCCTTGAACATGGCTGGCGTCAGGCGCTTGGTCTGGGTGTTGTAGCGGCTACAGTGGTAGGAGTCGTATAGGCGTCGATGGGGTAGCTCATGGACGGCGCCATGACCGAATGGGTAGTCTTTCTGTTTCAGGTCGAAGGCCTTGACCACGGCCTTGTGGGCGATCTGGCCGAGGCACAGGATGGCGGCGCCTTCCAGCAGGTCGCCCAATTCCGCCTGGAGGAACTTGTTGCAGCGGGTGATCTCGGCAGGCTCGGGTTTATTCTGTGGCGGCACACATTTGACTGCGTTGGTGATGCGGCAGCGGTTCAGTTTCAGTCCGTCGTCGGCGGCGACCGAGATGGGCCGGTTGGCATAGCCGAATTCATACAGCGTTTCATACAGTAGCAGACCGGCAAAATCGCCGGTGAATGGCCGGCCGGTGCGGTTGGCGCCATGCAGGCCGGGGGCCAAGCCGACGATGAGTAGCTCGGGCTGGTCGGCGCCGAAGGCCGGCACAGGACGGCAGTAGTAATCGGGATACGCCTGCTTGGCCTTGGCCAGAAAGTCCATCAGCCGAGGGCAGGCGTTGCATTCCAGGTCGGCGGCGGGGAATTTTGGCTGGCGCATGGCAGGCTCTCTGTACCGCTAGGACCTAATGTAGGTGCGCCGGCGGCATGTCGTCATCCCCCCCTGGCATTTCGCTGTGCACCGATTCGCCGTCGGCATTGGGAAATAGCGGCGCGCCGCAGTCATCGCAATATTCCGGCGCTAATTGCTGCTGATCCAGCATGACGATCTGGCCGATGCCGGCCTGTCGGAGGATGGCTTCGATTTCGCTGGCCACGTCGGTAGTCTCGTCTTCCGAGCCGAGCAGGGGCCAGACCATGCCATGCAGCACTTGATCGTCGTCCAAACGGCAGAAGCCGACCCGCCATTCCAGCAACTGACGTTCGTAATAAGGCGCGGCCACTGCCTTGAGCGCGCTGGCGGGCAGGTCCAGCATTGTCTGTAGATAGGCCACGGTGGCGGTCAGGGCATAGCTGCGCGCCTCCAGGTCGGTTTGCCGCCAGGCGGTAAAGTAGGCGTTGGGCAGGAGCAACCGGAGGCCGCAGCCGGGCAGGATGGTTTGTACGCTGGGGCCGGCCTGGGTCTGCCACTGGCTGTACGCGGTTTCCCGGCTGCCATCGGTCTCCTGCCAGCGCAGCATCGGCTGGCCAAGCGGTGCGGCGACCGAGGCCAGGATACAGCGTGGATCAGAGATGTATTGGCCGATCTCGGGTAACTGGTCGGCCGAGATGGTCAGGTTCTCGTCGTTAACTGCGGCCTGCTCCATCCGGGCGGCAAAGCGGCGGGTCTCAACATAGCCGCTCGGCATCTGCTCAGGGCTGAACAGAAAGTCGGCCAGGGCGACCTGGCAGCCGTCGGCCAGTACATGGGCCTTGAGTTGCGTTCGTAAGGCGGCTAGCAGAGCGGCAGGCAGGTTACGGGCCGGGATGTTGTAGCGGGACCAGACCAGGATAGGTAGGACCAGCAACAGGGTCTGTCGGGGACCGTCCGGGCTGCTCACGACATTGCCTTCGACGCCAGTCTCGATCAGGTCAGCCAGCTCGTCGTAGGCCCGCACGTCGGTCTCTTGCAGCCGGTTCATAGCCTGGTTGAGAACCTCTTCCTGGTCGCCGTCGAGCATTTTCTTGATGCGCTGTGTCAACTCGGCCTGCCACCAGATGTCCTCGGTGCGACTGCCGGAGTCGGCCAGGCCACGGGCCAGCCAGACCAAGCGTTCAGCATCCCGATTCAGACGGTGGGCGGAATGGCGTCGGTGCTGTTTCATTGCGGTTTCACCTTGGTGTGGTCGGGTCGTTGAGCACGAGTTCGGCGTCGGTCTGGCCGACGCTGGCCAGGTGATGCACGGCATTCATATAACGCGGGCTTTCATGCAGGGCAATGCGGCCGGGAGGATGAGGCCGGCCATGCATACGGGCAAAGCGGATCAGGGCGAGCGGGTTGTCGTCCCAGCGCAACCGGGCCAATAATTCGTCGGCCCGCTCGGGTTGGTTGCACAACAGCGCCATGTCGCAACCGGCTGTCAATGCGGCCTCGGCGCGGGCCGCGTCGTCGCCGGCCACACTGGCGCCGGCCATGGCCAGGTCGTCGCTGAAGATCATGCCTTCGAAACCGTAGCGGCCGCGCAATATGTCCATCAGCCAGTGCCTGGAAAAGCCAGCCGGCATCGGGTCCACCTTGGGATAAATGATGTGGGCGGGCATGATGCCGGACAGACCGAGCTCGATCAGACGGCGGAACGGGATCAGGTCATCGTCTTCCAACTCGGCCAGGGTGCGGGTATCGACCGGGGTGTCCAGATGGGAGTCGGCGGCGACGAAGCCATGGCCGGGGAAGTGCTTGCCCACAGCACTCATGCCGGCCTCATGCAGGCCCAGAATCAGGCCGTGGCCCAGCTCGGTTACCGCCTCCGGGGCACGGTGCAGGGCACGGTCGCCGATAACCCGGCTGGCGCCGTAATCGAGGTCCAAGACTGGGGCGAAGCTGAAGTCGACGCCAGTGGCCCGCAGCTCGGCGCCCAGCACATAGCCGGCATCATGGGCCAGATGCCGGGCCTTGCCTGGGTGTTCGGCCCAGAACGCGCCTAGCTCACCCATGGCCGGGATCGGCGTGAAACCGGCGCGAAAGCGCTGCACCCGGCCGCCTTCGTGGTCGACGCCGATCAACAGCGGCGGCTGGCGCAGGGCGTGAATATCGCGGCACAACTCGGCGATCTGCTCCGGGGATTCGTAATTGCGGGCAAACAAGATCGCCCCGCCGACCAGCGGATGGCTGAGCCGGCGCCGGTCGGCGTCGTTGATGGCCGGGCCTTCGACGTCCAGCATCAAGGGGCCAAGCGGTTGGCGTAGGGCGTTCATGGCAACGCTTCGGCGACCACAAAGGCGACCGCGTGATCCGGCTCGTCGCTGATCGACAGGTGGATACGGCCGATGCTGCGTGCCGCCAGCCAGTCGCGCAGCGGATCGGCGAAGGCGAAGCCGGGCCGGCCCTGGTCATCATGGGTCACGGCAATACGTTCCATATGCACAGGGGCGCGCATACCGACGCCAAGCGCCTTGGCCACCGCCTCCTTGGCGGCGAAACGTTTGGCCAGAAAGCGGCCCTTATCCTGGGCGGCGGCATACTCGTCCAGTTCAACTGGCGCCAGGATGCGCCTGGCCAGGCGCTCGCCGTGGCGTTCGATCACGCCGGTCATGCGGGCCACCGTGACCAGGTCCACGCCGATGCCCCGGATCATGCCGGCGCCCCTTTTCGGCTGGTGGCCAGGGCCGAAAGGCCATGATGGCTGAAGGCCAGGCCCATGTAGACTGGGGCCAGAAAGTTGACTATGGGGATGAAGTGCAATAGACCCAGCAGGCTGGACAACGCGAATAGCTCGCCGCCGCCGGCATGACGCTTATCCTTTAGCTCCGCCGCCGAGGCGTGTTCGGATAAGGCGTCGTACATGAACAGGCGCTGATTCAACCAGGCGTTGAGCAGGATAGACACGGCGATGCCAAAGGGCGCGAACAGCCAGACCGGCAGCAAGATCACCCAGGCCAGGATATAGAGCGGCAGAGCAACCAGGCTGTTGACTAGGCTGCCCAGCAGGCTGCCGCCCTTGCGTCGTTCCAGGTCCGGGTAATGGCGTTGGGCGACGAAATCGATGATGAACGGCATCAGGAACAGCGAGGTAATCAAGATCGCGGTGACATAAAGCGCCGGCAGCCAGAGCAAGGCCAGGACGACGATTGCGGCATAGGCCATCAGCCATTCCGCGCCGGCCCAATGGAGCAGGTCCTGGAATGGCGTCGCGGCAAGAAAGCCGGCAATCTCGGCCTTCCAGGCGGCGCCAAACAGCCAGGCCAGCCCGCCCCAGAACAGCAGGGAAAGGGCCATGGGCCAAAGCGCCAGGACCAGCATCCGAGGCGCCAGCAAATCCTGGGCGGCTAGACGGAGGGAACGCAGCAGGTTATCCATGGCGATGAATTATACCGGCTCGGCTTGGGCGATAATTTCGACTTTGTCACTGGAGTCCGCGCCATGCCAAGCCAGCAAACCCTACTCGACGCATTCAATTTCCGTCATGCCTGCAAGGAATTCGACCCAGGCAAAAAAATCCCGGCCGCCGATTTCGAATTCATCCTGGAGACCGGTCGCCTGTCGCCCAGCTCGTTCGGCTACGAACCCTGGCGCTTCGTGGTCATCCAGGACCGGGCGCTGCGCGAAAAACTGCTGCCGGTGACCTGGGGCGCCCAGAAGCAGTTGCCGACCGCCAGCCATCACCTCGCCGTCCTGGTCCGCAAGGGCGGTCTGCGCTACGACGGCGAGCATGTGCGGCACATGATGCACGACGTCTACAAGTTCCCGCCAGAGCGCATCGCAGGCCGCACCGCCGTCTACCGCAAGTTTCAGGAATCCGATTTCAAGCTGCTGGAAAGCCCGCGCGCCCTGTTCGACTGGGCCTGCAAACAGGCCTATATCGCCCTGGGCAACATGATGACCGCCGCCGCCCTGATCGGCATCGACTCCTGCCCCATCGAAGGCTATGACCAGGCCGACGCCGAAGCCGTCCTGGCCGAAGCCGGGGTTCTCGATACGGCGGAATGGGGCTTGGCCGTGATGGTGGCCTTCGGCTACCGCATCAACCCGCAACCAGCCAAGGTGCGGCAGGCGATGGCGGATGTGGTGCGATGGGTGGAGTGACCGAATACCGGCTCAAGCAGTTACTTCGGTCACGCAAGATGGCCATCCCCATCAAGGCCAGCACCGGGTGAACGGTGGCCATGGGCCACCCTATGGCGTTTCATGATGGGGGGGCGGCGCGGCGCCATGAAAGTTAGTCGTTCATCACATTATCCAGGCCAAGTGCCAGAATCGCCGCAGCGCGTGGCTGTGCGATGAGCTGTATTCCATAGTAGAATCATGGCTCTATCGAGGAGCGCTGCGACGGGCTGGATTTATACCGGCCCGCCAGGCTCGGTTCAAAACCGCGCTCACCTGTACAACCCGTGCCGGGCACGGGGCGCCAGGTGAGAGCGCCCTTCCCGACCACAGTTATTCAAGGAGCTTACTGTGGCTGAATCTACCGATTACAAAGTCGCCGACATGGCGCTGGCCGACTGGGGCCGCAAGGAAATCCGCATCGCCGAGACCGAGATGCCGGGCCTGATGGCCACCCGCCTGGAATACCGGGCGGCGCAGCCGCTGAAAGGCGCGCGCATCGCCGGGTCGCTGCACATGACCATCCAGACTGCGGTGCTGATCGAGACCTTGACCGCGCTTGGCGCCGAGGTGCGCTGGGCCTCGTGCAACATCTATTCGACCCAGGACCACGCCGCCGCCGCCATCGCCGCCGACGGCGTGCCGGTCTATGCCTACAAGGGCGAAACCTTGGATGAGTACTGGGACTACACCCACCGCATCCTGGACTGGCCGGGCGAACCGGCCAACATGATCCTGGACGACGGCGGCGACGCCACCCTGCTGCTGCACCTGGGCGTCAAGGCCGAGCAGGACCGTGGCGTGATCGCCAAGCCGGGCAACGACGAGGAAAAGTGCTTGTTCGCCGCCATCGCCCGCCATCTAAAGGCTGACCCGGCCTGGTATTCGAAGCGCATAGTCCACATCAAGGGCGTCACCGAGGAGACCACCACCGGCGTCCATCGCCTCTACCAGATGGCCGCAGAGGGCCGCCTGGCCTTCCCGGCGATCAACGTCAACGACTCGGTGACCAAATCCAAGTTCGACAACCTGTACGGCTGCCGCGAGTCGCTGATGGACGGCATCAAGCGCGCCACCGACGTCATGGTGGCCGGCAAGATCGGCGTGGTGCTGGGCTATGGCGATGTCGGCAAGGGCTGCGCCCAGGCCTTCCGTGGCCTCGGCGCCACCGTGTGGGTGACCGAGATCGACCCGATCTGCGCCCTGCAGGCGGCCATGGAAGGCTACCGCGTGGTGACCATGGCCGAGGCCGCCGCGCTGGGCGACATCTTCGTCACCGCCACCGGCAACGTCAACGTCATCACCCACGACCATGTGGCCGCCATGAAGGACCAAGCCATCGTCTGCAACATCGGCCACTTCGACTCCGAGATCGACGTCGCCAGCCTGCGCCGGTACGAGTGGGAGAACATCAAGCCCCAGGTCGACCACATCATCTTCCCGGATGGGAAAAGGATCATCCTGCTGGCCGAAGGCCGCCTGGTGAACCTGGGCTGCGCCACCGGCCACCCCAGCTTCGTGATGTCCAACTCGTTCACCAACCAGACCCTGGCCCAGATCGAGCTGTTCAACCATGCCGACAAGTATCAGAAACAGGTCTACGTGTTGCCCAAGCAACTGGATGAGAAGGTGGCCCGCCTGCATCTGAACAAGATCGGCGCCCACCTGACCGAGCTGACCCCCGAGCAGGCGGCCTATATCGGCGTGCCGGTCGAAGGGCCGTACAAGGCCGATCTTTACCGCTATTAACCGTCTGTTGCGGGGCTTTCCGGGTTGCTGACCGGCAGTTGGACGGTGGCCCGCAGGCCCCCGTCCGGGGCGCTGTCCAGGGTGATTCGGCCGCCGTGGGCATTGACCGCCTGGCGGACGATGCCCAGGCCCAGGCCGCTGCCGGGGATGTCGGCCTGCGCCAGGCGATAGAAACGATCGAAGACCCGTTCGCGTTCGGCCTCCGGAATGCCGGGGCCGGTATCGGTGACCGTCAGCATGGCCTGATTCCCTTCCGGCCATACCGCCACGTCTACCCGCCCTCCGGGAGGGGTGTAGCGCAAGGCGTTGTCCACCAGATTGCCCAACATGACGCGCAAGCTGTCCCGGTGGCCACGAACGGTCACCGGATCGGCACGGGTGATGCCGGCATCGATATGGCGCGCCTCGGCCTGGGTCGAGAACTCCGCCACTACGCTCTTGGCCAACTCGTCGAGGCGCACCTCGGCCAGGGACCGGGGCTGGATGCCGGGTTCCAGGCGGGCCATGCGCAGCATCTGCTCGACCAGATGGGCGGCGCGATCGACGCCGGATTCCAGTTGGCTGAGCGACTTGGCCCATTCGGCTGGATCGGTGCATTGCCGCAGCAACTGGCTGCGTAGCTTGATGGCGGTGAGGGGGGTGCGCAATTCGTGGGCGGCGTCGGCGATGAATCGGCGTTGGCTAGTCAGGGTCGTGTCCAGCCTGGCCAGCAGATCGTTCAAGGCGCCCACCAGCGGCGCCACTTCATCGGGCAAGCCCTGGGTCTCGATGGCATGGAGGGCCGGCGCGTCACGCTGGCCGATCTCCCGCTGGACCTGTTTCAAGGGGGTCAGGGCACGGCCCACAGCGGTCCAGATTAGGCCGCCCAACCCGGCTACCAGGATGCTGAGCGGCAGGAGCATCCACTGGATGATGTGGGTGAACATCCGTTGCCGGTGGCTGGACGGGTTGCCGACCTGAATGATCAGGCCGCTGTTGCGCAACGTGTACAGATGCCATTCATCGTCTTGCCAGTGGACGATATGGAGGCCGTTCTTTTGTGGCGGCGGACCCACGCTGGCCAGCGACGAATATTGCAGGACGCCGTCGTCGCCCCATATCTGGCTCATGAATTGGCCGGGGTCTTTCTCGTCAGTGGGATCGCTGCCGTCGTCGGTCACCACGCCATGACGCAGTACCGAATAGGCAATCTGCGCCAGGGTGTCGTCGCGCAGATCGTTGAAGGCATTCCAGGCCAGGCTGTAGGTAATCGCGCTGACCAGCAGGCCAGTGAGCAGTAACGCACCGATTTGCCAGAGCAGGAGTTGGCGCCTGATGGACCTCATTGCGGCTCGGCGACCTTGTAGCCGACCCCGCGCACGTTGCGTATCCACTCACTGCCCAGTTTGCGGCGCAAATTATGGAGATGGACCTCGATGGCGTTGCTGCTCACCTCTTCGTCCCAGCCATAGATGCTCGCCTCCAGTTGCTCCTTGGACAGGACGGCGCCCGGGCTCTCCATAAGGCACTCAAGCAGCGTGAACTCCCGATGCGACAGGGCGATGGGCTGGCCATCCAGGCTGACTTCGTGACTAAGCGGGTTCATTACCAATGCGCCCAGATGCATCTCCGGTTGCGCGCGGCCGGCGTGACGGCGGATCAGTGCGCGTACCCGGGCGATCAATTCATGCAGGTCGAATGGCTTGACCAGATAGTCGTCGGCGCCCAGATTGAGGCCGGCCACCCGGTCCGCGACGGCGTCGCGCGCGGTGGCGATCAGGACTGGGATCATGTTGTTTTTCTGGCGTTGCTTCCTGAGCAGGGCCAGACCATCCTGGCGCGGCAGACCCAGATCCAGCAGCAACAGCGCATAGGCGCCCGAATCCAGGGCCAGCTCGGCCTCAAGGCCATCGCGCACCCAGTCCACGGCATAGTTCTCCCGGCGCAGCGCTTGTTCCACACTCGCGCCTATCATGGGGTCGTCTTCAGCCAGCAGTATTTTCATGACGGTACTCTCGATGGCGGGAAGATTATGCCGGTGTTAGCAAGAAAGCGAGTGCCCCGCGCAGGCACATAAAAAAAGCGGGGCAAAGCCCCGCTTCGATCAACCGTGAACGGTCGATTACTTCTTGACAGCGTCGGCAGCGGGAGCAGCGGCGTCGGCAGCAGGGGCGGCAGCCTTCTTGGCCTTGTGATGCTTCTTGGCCTTGTGGGCCTTCTTCGGGGCAACCTTGGCGGTGTCAGCAGCCGCGTCGGCAGCGGGGGCAGTGGCTTCAACCTTGGCAGGTTCAGCAGCGGCCTTGGCCTTGTCGGCGGCTTGGGCGGCGCCCATGGTCAGGATAGAAGCAGCGGCGAGCAGAGCGATCAGGGTACGGTTCATGTAAATCTCCTTCAAATGGATAAGATGGATGCCTTGCGTCAGGCGTTCGGCGGGGCGCATTGTTTCGCGTATAGACTTAATAGACACTTAAGGAAATGGCCGTCCAGAAAAGATTTCTTTCAGCCCGTGCCCACGCTCGGCATAAGCCAGGGTGTCCGTCGAAGCAAATATCGCTCGCATAAGACATTGATTCGGCGTACTATCCGCCGCTCGTTGTGCAGTACAGCTTTTTGCTTCCCTAAGGGACTGCTGTCTTCGCAGCCCCATCTGCCCCAACCTCCCCTGCGTCGCCCTTTCTGATGGCCGCGTGATTTTCGGTTGGCGCCGATGTTACGCAGCCGCCGCCGATCCATTCGGCGGCCTGGCATTTTTTGCCCGCCATTAATGGTGGGCGATGAGCTATTGGAAAAGGAAACACGAATGAATTTCTCCGAACTTGGCCTTGATCCCCTGGTATTGAAGGCCGTCGAAGCCGCCGGCTATAGCGATCCGACTCCGGTGCAGGCCCAGGCCGTGCCGGCCGCGCTGACTGGCGCCGATCTGTTGGTCTCGGCCCAGACCGGTTCCGGCAAGACCGCCGCCTTCATGCTGCCCAGTCTGTGCCGTCTGGTCGAGCCGGCGGCGGCCAAGGGCTATGGCCCCCGCATCCTGGTCCTGACGCCGACTCGCGAATTGGCCCTGCAGGTCGAAAAAGCCGCCGGCATCTACGGTCGTGAATTACGCAAGCTGCGCACCGCCTGCCTGGTCGGCGGCGCCCCCTACGGCCCGCAGCTCAAGCAATTGTCGCAGCCGGTCGATGTGGTGGTCGCCACCCCAGGTCGTCTGATGGATCACATGGAGCGCGGCAAGATCGATTTCGACCGCCTCGAAGTGCTGGTGCTGGACGAGGCCGACCGGATGTTGGACATGGGCTTTGTCGACGACATCAAGGCCATCGTCGCCAAGACCCCGGCGACCCGCCAGACCATGATGTTCTCGGCCACCCTGGATGGCGTGGTCGGCAGGCTGGCCCGCGAACTGACCCGCGACGCGCAACGCATCGAGGTTACTCGAAGCGAAGACCCCGAGGCCAAGATCGAGCAGAAGCTGCATTTCTTCGACGATCCGAGCCACAAGATGCGCCTGCTCGATGCCCTGGTGCGCGACGCCAGCCTGAATCAGGCCATCGTATTCACCGCCACCAAGGCCGGCGCCGAGGATTTATCCGAAGAGCTGCGCGACCGCGGCTTCCTGGCCGAGGCGCTGCATGGCGACATGCCGCAACACAAACGCAACCGTACCCTGGACCGGGTCCGCAGCGGCCGCACCCAGTTTCTGGTCGCCACCGACGTCGCCGCACGCGGCATCGATGTCGCCGGCATCAGCCACGTCATCAACTATGACGCACCGCGGCAGGCCGAGGACTACGTCCACCGCATCGGCCGTACTGGCCGAGCCGGTCGCAGCGGCGTGGCGGTCACCCTGGTGAGCTTCCGCGACCATCAACTGGTGCGCAACATTGAACGCTATACCGGTCACACCCTCGCCGTGACCACCATCCCTGGCCTGGAGCCGACCGCTCGACCGTCGCGCCCCCGTCCGGAGGGCGGCAAATCCTGGGGTGACAAGCCTGGCTACAAGGGCAAGCGTCCGGGCGGTTCCGGCGACTGGAAGGCCAAGAGCGGCGGCTGGAAGGAAGGTAGTCGGGGCAAGCCCTGGGCCGACAAGCCTGGCTACAAGGCCGGCGGCGACAAACCGCATCCGGCCGCAGCCGCCGGTCTACAGCCGGCCCACAAACCCCAAGCCAACGACAAACCCCGACGCGCTGAGCGCTTCTGGTAAGCAGAGGAATGCCAGCGCGGGCGCGCCCGCGCTGGCTTGGCGGCCTAAAGCCACTCTTGTGGTTTTTGGTGGCCGGCATTGGCCGGATGACGCCTTTACATCCCTCTGACGGAGCCGAGTATTTCGGGCTTGGCCGGGCGGGGCCGAAGGCCGGCGGAAGCTGTTTGAGCGAAGCGAGTTCTTTCGCCGCCCGGACAACTGCCCATCAGGCCGCGCGAACGCATCGCGGGCGTGGCGGCAATCTCCGCTTGAATCCGCTGTCCGCCCAAGGCCAGGTCTATGGCCTTGGGCGCGGGCTTGCCGCAGCCAGTCGCCAAGCTCGTCAGCAAAACGGCCAGCCATGGCCAATGGCGGCGCTTGCCGACTAGCACTGGCATCAGACGCCGTGATACTGCCTGCTCTCCGCCTTCACCGTCTCCACCAGGGCCGCGACGTTTTCCGGCGGGGTGTATTGGGAGACGCCGTGGCCCAGGTTGAAGATGTGGCCGCTGCCTTGGCCGTAGCTGGCCAGGATGCGCTTGGCCTCGGTGGCAACCGCCTCGGGGGTGGTCAAGAGGACGCTGGGGTCCATGTTGCCTTGTAACGCCACCCGGTCGCCGACCCGGCGCCGGGCGTCGCCGATCTCGATCGCCCAATCCAGGCCAACGCAATCGGCGCCGCACTGGGCGATCTGTTCCAGCCACAAGCCACCGCCCTTGGTAAAGACGATGCTGGGTACGATGCGGCCTGCGTTTTCCCGCTTCAGGCCGGCCATGATGCGGGCCATGTAGGGCAGGGAAAACTCCAGATAGGCGGCCTGGGTCAACATGCCGCCCCACGAGTCGTAGACCATCACCGCATCCGCGCCGGCCTCGATCTGGGCGTTGAGGTAGTCGATCACCGCCTTGGTGGTGACTTCCAGAATGTGGTGCATCAGGTCCGGGCGGGCATACATCAGCTTTTTCACCTTGGCGTAGGTGTCGCTGCCCTCGCCTTCGACCATGTAGCAGGCCAGGGTGAACGGGCTGCCGGAGAAGCCGATCAGCGGCACCGAGCCGTCCAGGGCGCGGTGGATCTCGCTGACCGCGTCGATCACATAGCGCAGTTTGTCGTGCGGGTCCGGCGCGGCCAGGTCGCGAATCTCCCATTCCTCGCGCAGCGGCCGTTCGAACTTCGGCCCCTCGCCCTCGGCGAAATACAGCCCCAGGCCCATCGCATCGGGCACGGTGAGGATGTCGGAGAACAGGATGGCGGCGTCGAAACCGAAGCGGGACAGCGGTTGCAGGGTGACCTCTGTGGCCAGCGAAGGCGACTTGCACAGGTTCAGGAAGCTGCCGGCGCGGGCGCGGGTGGCGCAATACTCCGGCAGGTAACGACCGGCCTGACGCATAATCCAGACGGGCGTGTGGTCGGTCGGCTGGCGCAGCAGGGCGCGCAGGAAGGTGTCG
>PFGT01000105.1 GCA_002782005.1 Hydrogenophilales bacterium CG12_big_fil_rev_8_21_14_0_65_61_21
AGGCCAAGGTTGCTCTGCTCGAAGAACAGTGGCGTGCGAACGAGGCAGCGCATGAGAATGCGCAGGCGGCCAAGGACGAGCAGCTACGGGGGCTGAATGGAAAACTTACGGCTATCGAATCGGTCACGAATACCCTGCGCGAAGATCTATCCAAAGCCAAGGCAAACTACTCGCGGGTTCTGGGCAAAATTGCCGACCATGAACACAAGACGGCGGGCGCTGCACGCAAGCTCGATCAGTTGACGGTAGCTCAAAGGCAACTGGGGACTGACATGGAGCAATTGGAAAAGCAGGTGCAAGTCGGCTCCAGAAAAAGCGAACTGCCCATATTGCTGGCTATGGCGCGACGAATCATTCGGGCAGACATTGACAAAGGCAACGGGCCGTTCCGGCTGATTGCATATTCTTATTCGCGCTGGCGACGTCACGGTCGAGATGGTTCGATAGAACGGCTAAAGAAGGAATACAGCACGCTTCGTGCTGAGAATCCTTCGCTCCCCCTCCTGGAAACAGCCAGTGATATCCATGCACGATTGATGGAAAGGGCTACGCGCTGCCTCGCTATGACCAGCGATGTGAAAAATCGCTTGCCGGGTGACAGCAGAAAGTCATCTGAGCCATCAATTTTCAAGTGCCCAACCGATCACCACACATTTGCGCCAGTGCATGCAACGCAGAATACCGCGCAGCGGACTATGCATGCCTCAAGTACATCCGAGCAACACAAACTGAAGATTACCGCCCTGGTCATTACTTGGGATGTCGGTCATAACCCACTTGGGCGCTCCTACATGCTTGCTGAGGTACTGGATCGGGTGGTGCGGAATGTGGTTCTCGTTGGATTCCAGTTCCCACGCTATGGAGACGACGTCTGGGAACCGGTACGCCATAGCAAACTTCCCGTCATCAGCCTGCCAGGCGAGAACCTGCCAGAATTCCTCGATTCGCTTGATCGAATTTCCCAGCGGATGCGGCCTGATATTGTCATTGCTTGCAAGCCACGCTTGCCCTCGGTGCAATTGGGTGCATTGATCAAACAGAAATTCGGTTGTCCATTGATCGTGGACATTGACGACCACGAACTTTCATTCTTCAAGAACGCCCCTGAACTCACAAGTGAAGAACTCGCTCGAATGCCGGATGGTGTCGCATCCGGACAGGTTGAGCCCTACAGCGAGATCTGGACACGCCTAGCGCAGCACATGTGTAAGTATGCCGACGAGCGTATCGTGTCCAATGTGGCGCTGCACAAGGAATTCGGCGGGACGATTGTTCCGCATGTGCGTGATGAACATACCTTTGACCCGGCGCTATTCGACAGCGTTAGCTCGAGGGTCAAGTACGGCGTACCGCCAAATTCGAAGGTGGTACTCTTCTTTGGCACGCCACGGCACCATAAGGGAATTGACGTACTCGCCGATGCGGTGGGTCATATTGATGACGACAGCTTCCGGCTTGTCATCGTTGGGACGACTACAGACCGCAGCGTCACCACCAAGCTCGACTCACTTGCCCCCGGTCGAGTTATCTATCTGCCTAACCAGCCGTTTTCAGTCATCCCGGAAATTGTTGTGATGGCTGATGTGATCTGCCTTCCTCAGGACGAAGACAGTCCAATCTCACAGTTCCAGCTTCCGGCTAAAGCGATCGATGCCGTCGCGATGGGGATACCTCTACTCGTGTCAGGCACACCTCCACTCATGCAACTTGTCCAAGATGGGGTAGCCAAACTTATCGATCGTGAAAATCTTCCAGAAATGCTTAAGCAAACGGTGGCTAGTAACGATTTGGCAGGAAAATGGCGGAGCGAAATCCGTAGCCGGTTCCTGGCTAGCTACAGTTACGGTGCTGCTTCAAAGCAGATGCGCGAACTCATCGAGCGGGCGCTTCGAAATGTCCAACGCACTCCTATCAACGATCTGTCTTCGTTGCAGGCCCACGAGCGCCGGGTAATTGGAGAAAAGGCAACAGTAGAGCAACAGCGCGCGCCCGGCATCGACATCGTCGTGTTCTGGAAGCAGAACGATACTGGTCTATATGGTCGCCGCTCTGATATGGTCATCCGGTACCTGGCCAGCAGGCCGGATGTACGCCGAGTCGTCGTATTCGATGCTCCAATCTCGGAATTCGATCTACTCAACCGCAGAGACACACATGGCCACATCACACAGGATCGTCTTATCTACATCAAAACCTATGAAAAAGTATTCGGCAAGCTCGACACCGAAAAGATTTCCTACAATGTTTTCGTCTTCCCGCCCGGCACGTACCACACCAGCGATGGTGGCGGCAATCGCCCACAGCTCATCGACGCCTACGTCGATTTTATCGAAGGTGTTTTTGAACGGGAGGGATTCCGATCGCAAGAATCAGTGTTCTGGATCTATCCAAAGAACTTCATGGCTCCGGAGCTTGTCGACCGATTCCTGCCAGCAAAAGTCGTCGTGGATGTGGTGGATGATCACCGTGCGTGGCCCGGCGTGTCTGCAGAGGAACGCGATCGACTGACCAAGAATTATCGGGAAACCCTCGCACGAGCCCAGATGGCATTTGTAAATTGTGAACCGATGGTGGATTCAATGCGCAAGTTCTTCCCCGCGATTCGCATGGTGCAGAACGGCTGTGATCAAAAACCACCCAGTGTGCAGCCACGTAATGATCCTGAATTTGATGCATTCATGGCAAGGGGCGGTAAGACCATCGGTTTCGTCGGCAATCTTGAACAAAAAATTGACATTTCACTTGTCGCCAAGATCGCAGAACGATTCCACGATTGCCAGATCGTCCTGCTCGGCTCGACACACGCCAACCCGCAAGTTCTACAACTCAAACACTTTCCGAACGTGCGCCTGCCTGGTGTAGTGCCATATGAGCAGATCGGCGCTTGGCTCTCTCGGTTCGATGTCGGCATCATTCCCCACCTCGATCTGGACATGACCCAAAGCATGAATCCGCTCAAGCTGTATGTGTATTTATCATGGCGCGTGCCCGTTGTCTCCACCGAGATATACAACATCGACAAAAGCTCGCAATTCGTGCGCGTGGCCCGCACCCATAATGAGTTCCTGGAGCATGTCGCGAGTGCGCTTGAGAAGGGGAGAATGGATGAAGCGGCATCGCAGCGTTATATCGATGAGAACAGTTGGGAAGAGCGTTTCCGCTCGCACGTCGACGAGTTGCTCGCACCCTTGAAGGAGAAGGCTCATGGAAACTGACTTCGAAGCCGACAGCTACTTCGGATTGTGTAGCATTTGCGGTCACTTCCAGGAATTCAAGCGTTCAGCACGCTCCATCCGAGAAACCTATCGCTGTGCGCAATGTAAAGCATTACTACGCGAGCGTGAGCAAGCCCAATCGATTCTTGCATGCTATGACAGCCTGCGTGCTAGCACCCTGTCCGATCTCGTCGAAAAAACCGAGTTCCGCCACTTGCATATCTATGAGCCAGGGACAATCGGCCCTTTTCGCCGCTTGTTCAAGGGTCTGCCCCATTACCAGCAATCCGATTACTACCCGGAAGAGCAGCGCTCACAAGCTCCACTAGAAGTGCCGCACCAGAGCCTTGAAGAACTTGGCTTTGCGGATGCCTCATTTGATCTCGTGATTACTTCTGACATTCTGGAGCATGTCAGAAAACCGGAGCGCGCCTTTGCTGAAATCGCACGGGTGCTGAAGCCAGGTGGTTATCACGTGTTTACAGTGCCACTACAAGAGCCATTACCAGCAAAGACCATTGCGCGTGTTGATACTTCGGGCGACACAGACAAGCCATTGCTGCCAGAGTATTACCATGGCAATGGTAAAGGTGGGCGTTCACTTGTTTACACCGACTTTGGGGCAGACATTATGGATATGCTTTCGTCCGCAGGTTTTGTCTCACACCTCCGCCGACCATCCACCGCCAGCGCGATTGTTAATCGCGCAATTACTATCGTTTCAAAACGAGTTTGAAATGACGCTCCACATTCATCTTAACCATGGGCAGCATGCTTAAACTTTTTCCATCGCTGGTACTGGCCGTTCTTCTTGGCGGTGCGCCTTTCGCCAGTGCGCGCGGCTTAGTCGATCTTTTCCACTCCGGCACCAACGTCGAGCAGCGTTGTTTTGTCTCGTCGCAAGCGGTACATGAGCAAGTCGTCTTTGACGAGATATTTTCTATCGTCATTCATGAGACGCCAGGACGTAACTTCGGCTCGGAACAACTCTTCAGGCCGATACGTGCCATCGGAGAGCCTTTGGCGCAGCTGGGTACGAATTGCCTTGGTGGCAACAAGGCAAGTTGCGTACATTTTGCGAACTGGGTCCAGAAGCTGGCGGATGCGGACGCGCTGAAATTCGATCGCAAGAAGCACAAGGCCTCCCCCGTTTCCTTCGTTGCCGGGACACTCTCCGGGAATCTCACCTTGAGGCCGATCGCCATCTATTCCAGCCTCTTGCTGGAAAATGGGTTGATTGCCTTCCAGGACAAGGGCGCAGTCTTTGACTGGATGTTGCGTAGGGCCCAGGACTACGAGCACGCACCGCGCATTGAACGGTCCCGCCTCGCCCAGAATCTTGTGCTCAATTCTGGGGCCACACAGTTGGCCGTTGGCATCGCGACCTCCAGCATGAGCATGACCGAGAGAGCGGTCGCGATATACAGGACGTACATCGACACGATGAGGCCGGACGGAAGTTTTCCAGAGGAGGTCAAGCGCGGCCAATCCGCGCTCAAGTACAGTAACATGGCCATCGCCGGCCTGGTTCTCGTGGCCGAGTTGGGCACGACGATCGAGCTTGATTTATATTCGTATCGCGGCCCGAACGGGGATATCCATCGGGCCATCTCGTTCCTGCTTGATGCGCTCGATAACGAACAGCTCATCAAGGGGTACGCCGAGGCAGGCGTCTCGCCCACCGACCCGGTGCAACCGGATGGCAGCCAGGCCAGAGCCTTCTTGCGCTCGCAGTTGGGATGGGTCGTCCCTTATGCTTCGCGCTTTCCCAAAGCGGAGAGTGCCGTGCGAATCCGTGGCTTGATGGGTCATGGGGAATTCCGGACCCCGGCTTACTTCGACGAAAACGTGGGTGGCTATGCGGAATGCATCTGGGGCTTGATGGGAGACCGAAATGAGCCTCGCACCCGTTAATTTATCGAAAGGGAAAATTTTGGAAAAAGATTCACTGGTGGAGAAGGTCTCGTACCGATGTCCCATTTGTGGGGCGGAGAACTCCTTTGTCCCTTTCAACGGCCGACCGCTGGCCCGCTGCAGCAAGTGCCTGTGTGTCGAACGCAACCGTTTGATGTGGTTGGCGATCAATCAGTTGGGCCTTCCGAAGAAGACGTCCCGCGTCCTGCACTTCGCACCGGAGTACGGTATCGCATCACGCATCTCGGCGATTTGCGGCGACAACTATGAGGCCTGCGATCTAGCGCCGGAACGCTACAAGAGCCGGTTCTTCACGGTAAAGCGGTTCGACTTGTGCACTGACCTCCGATCCATCCCCGATGCTGCCTTCGATTTGACCCTGCATAACCACGTCTTGGAGCACCTTCCATGCAGCATGGAGACGGTGCTTCGACAACTCGATCGGGTGCTTTCTCCCGGTGGCGTCCATTTGTTCTCGGTACCACTGCGCGGGGATTACACGCAAGAGGACGTCTCGCCTGACCTTTCCCCGGAAGAACGCCGGAAGCGCTTTGGGCAAGAGGACCACCTGAGGATATTCGGTGTGCGCGATTTGACCGCCCTCTTGAGACAGGTTTGGGGGCAGGAGGAGGTACTATTCGATTTCCGAGGTGCCTTCGATGAAGAGTATTTGACGCAATCCGGTATTCCGCCTGACATATTGACCAAGACAACGTCGCATTCGATATTCCTCCGGCACAAACCGCGTGAATCGTGATGCGACACGAGCCCGCACGAGATAGACATATGCAGCAGCTCTTATCACCCGTCGATGTCAAGTCCATCGGTGCCGGCTTTGCTGGCAACACCGTTAACACCGTTATTTTTCGCGCGCATGGACTTCTGACTGCCGGAACCTGGCAATTCGGTGCCTATTACGTTGCGACTGATCGGCTGGTCGTCTTTCGCCGTTCGCTTGAAACAGACATAGTCGAAACAGCCAATTTGCCCGGCACATATCGGATCGAAGATGCGCACGATAGTATTTCGCTTGGAATTGATCGCGAAGGGTATCTGCATATCTCATGCGATCACCATGGCACGCCACTTCGTTACCGCAGATCAAAAGTCCCATTTGAGATTGCAGCTTTTGGTTCGGAGATACCGATGACCGGTGCTGACGAACAACAGGTCACTTATCCCAGTTTCATTGTTTCACCCTATGGCGACCGGCCATTGTTGTGCCTGTATCGCACCGGCTATGCTGGTCGAGGCGAGGCCGTGCTCAATGCTTACGATGAAAAGACACAAACCTGGACGCGCATTGCCAGCCCGCTGTTATCGGGGACACATAACAAACCTTGGACGAGCAGCCCATACTGGAATCACCCTGCTACAGAGGTGCGTGGGATCATCCATCTAAGCTTCTGTTGGCGAACGCATACGCTGGAAGGTGAACGAAAGCTCGTCAACAACATCAACATCGACTACGCTCAATCGGGCGATTGGGGGAAAACCTGGCGCACATCATGCGATGTGCCTTTTCAGCTACCGATCACCCAGGTCAACTCGGAAACGATTCTTGGCTTGCCGCCTGGTAGCAATCTCATTAACCAGACCGGTAGTGGAATAGATAGCCAGGGCAATCTGCATGTGGTTTTCTATGCTGATGATGAGAACGGCATACCGCAGTACCAGCATGTGTGGGGGAGTAAAGGATTCTGGCGTCGAAATGTGATCAGTGTTCGTGGCGATGATTTTTCGCTTGAGGGAGCCGGATCTCTGCAACTCCCGATGAGCCGGCCCGAAGTGGTCGTAGATGAACTCGATCGGGTGTATGTGATATTCAGGGCGGACTTTACCGGTCAACGAATGGCAGCCATGCGATTGACTCCGCCAGAGTACACCCCCCACCAGAGTGAGATACGCATTCTTTGGGATACCAATGTAGCCTTCACCGAGCCGGTTATCGACCATGTGCGCTGGGCTCGTGAAAAAATCCTGACCATGCTCATGCAGCGTAATGACCAGCCCGCGTATGATATTGGAATGGAGCCTACCTCGGCAAATGTATTCGTGCTCGACTGGAATCTAGGGAAGGACTGGAACTAATTGGCTGTGATGCGCCTCCTGTCCAAAATCCGGGGTTGGAAGAAGCCGACTGCGGTGTTCCGTAATTCTGGCGTGGCAATCCTCGCCGGTGGCATGAATGCCTCCATTGCCTATCTGATTGAACCGTTCCTTGCCGCAAAGGGTCAATCAGCGACTTGTATCGACACCAACAATGCGCCTCCACAACACTTTGATCGCTTTGGTTTTAGTGCGGTGGTTATCGTTCGCTACCTTCCTTGCCAGTGGAAAAAGTCATTGCGTGACTTTCGCTCAAAGGGTGGCAGCGTGATCTATTTCATGGATGACGACCTGATGGACCCGGCAATCCTTGTGGGTCTGCCTACGGCGTATGCAAAGAAGATACGTGCCCAAGCTATCTGGCAACGTAAGATGCTGGAGGCACTATGTACCGAATTCTGGGTTTCATCTCCTTATCTGGCAGAAAAATATAGAGAATGGAAGCCCGAAATGTTAACGCCGCAGCCGACAATGGCGACTCTATTGTCAGTATCTGCAACCACCATTTGCTACCACGGTACTTCATCTCATTTCGCCGAAATTGAATGGCTGGTGCCTATTATTGCTGCTGTGCAGATGTGCAAACTGGATACGCGCTTCGAAGTATTTGGGGATCATGCGGTCAATAAAATGTATCGGGACATTTCAGGAGTCGCAATTCTACACCCGATGAGCTGGCCCAATTATCTGGCCTACAGCGCCTCGGTTCAGCATGACATCGCGCTTGCGCCGCACCTTCCCCATCCTTTCAATGCGGGCCGAGGCCCTACAAAATTCTTTGACTTTGTTCGCATGGGTGCGGTTGGAATTTACACGGACATTGAGCCTTACCGGGGATTCATTCGCAACGGGGTAGATGGCATATTATTGGAGAACGATCCGGATCTGTGGGTGAGGACGATCACAATGCTGGCTGGTGATGAGTCTCTCCGCCACAGAATGGTGGAATCGGCTCGGCAGAGGGCGTTAGAAATGGTGGCAATGCGCGATTGATAAAGCTTACAAAAAAGCAGATGGGAGGAACTTATGAGAGAAATCTCCAACGCAGCCGTGTTGGGATTCCACCGAGGCAGGGGCGATCAAACTGTTTGCCAACACCCGCCTCGCCATGCGTGTGGCCTATTTCAATGAACTCAATACCTACGCCGCCGCCCATGGGTTGGACACAAAGCACATCATTCAGAGTATCTGCCTCGCACCTCGCACCGGCAACTATTACAACAACCCCTCGTTCGGCCCTAGCGGCTACTGCCTGCCCAAAGGCACCAAAAAACTGCTCGCCAACTACCAAGAAGTGCCACAGAAACTGATGCGCGCCATCGTCGATTCCGATACCACCCGCAAGGTCTTCGTCGCCGAGTGCATCCTCAAGCGTAAGCCCAGCGTGGTAGGTATCCATCTGCTGCTCATGAAGAACAGCTCGGACAATTTCCGTACCTCATCCATCCATGGCATCATGAAGCGCATCAAGGCCAAGGGCATTGAGGTCATCGTCGCCAACCGCATTGCTGACGATATACGAGATGTTGCGGCCAAGGATTATGGCCGCGATCTGTTCGGCAAAGACTAAATGATTCGCAGGTTCCATCATGGACTCATGTGGTCGGTCGCAAGGGCGGTAAAGGTGAATACGTGATTTTGTCGATGTCTACCGGTATCTTTCGCATTCCGCTTGTTTCAAGCTTGCTGGGACAGCCCGTTGGTTTACGGTATGAGACGAATCAGTTATCTGCGGTAGCCGGTTGGGGCCGAAAAAAAAGCGGTCACCAAGCAGAGCGATTGGCTTCTCGCTACGGTTTGCCCTGCTGGTGGCTGGAGGATGGCTTCTTGCGCTCCTTCGGTACAGGCGAACATTTCCCGCCCCTGTCGCTGGTGGTGGATGACCAGGGAATTTATTACGACAGCACCCGACCCAGCGCACTGGAAACTTTGCTTGCGTCTTCTGCCGATGTGCTTGAGGGCATTGCCGATGATGTGAAACGCGCCAAGGCTTTGGTGCTTGTGCATCGGTTGAGCAAATACAATCATGCGCCTTTGCTTAATCTCGAAGATTTACCTCACCCTCACCCTAACCCTCTCCCAAAGGGAGAGGGAACTAATGGTGGAGATGTTCAACGGGTGTTGGTCATCGACCAGACGGCGGGAGACTTGAGTGTGTCGTTGGGGGCGGCGAATGGGGAGACTTTTGCGGCTATGCTGACCGCCGCCTATGCCGAAAATCCGCATGCGACCATTTACGTCAAGACTCACCCGGAAGTTACTTCAGGCCGCAAGGGCGGCTATCTCACGCATGTGCAGGATGACGAGCGCACGGTGGTGCTGCGGCAGGCGGTGAATCCGCTGAGCCTGATCGAGCAGATGGATCGGGTGTATGTGGTGACTTCGACCATGGGTTTCGAGGCGCTATTGGCAGGCAAGCCGGTGTCGGTGTTTGGCATGCCTTGGTATGCGGGCTGGTGGGCGACGGATGACCGGCAGGTTTGTGCGCGGCGCACCCGTCAACGTTCGGTGGATGAGCTGTTTGCCGCTGCCTATTTCCATTACACGCGCTATCTGGATCCGGTGACGCACCAGCGCGGGTCGATCTTTGATCTGATCGAGTGGCTGGTGCGGCAGCGGGAGATGGAAGCCCGGTTTGCCGGTGAATAGGCCAGTTTGTAGTTGTGGTTGACACTAGCTGTAGTGCGCATTATTCTGCTTGCTACAAAAGTAGCGAAGGAGATTGACATGGGTATGCCTGTAAGAATTGAAGATGATCTGTACCAGCAGGCGAAGGCTGCCTCGCAGGGCGAATGTCGCACTATAGCCGGTCAACTGGAGTTTTGGGCCAAGGTTGGCAAGGCCGCGTTGGATAATCCAGATCTTCCTATTGAATTTGTTAGTGAACTGCTGGTAGCGAAGAAAGAAGACCGTAGTAGCCTTTCGTCTTTCACGCCAGGTCAGTTCCGTGTCTGAAATTCAGGTTCTGCAAACGAATGTCTTTGCTCGTGCATATAAGAAGCTACATGCTAACCAAAAAGATGCAGTTGATATTGCAATTGCATCAATCGTTCAGAATCCGAACCTCGGCGAGGAAAAGAAAGGCGACCTTGCGGGCGTATTCGTATTCAAGTTTGATTGCGTGAGCCAACTTTTTCTTCTGGCATACGAGTTTGATCCGTCAACGCGAGCTCTTCTTCTGGTAGGCACTCACGAAAACTTCTATCGCAATCTCAAAAGGTGATTGGCTCTGTTGGTGATGTCGAATGATTATTGTGCAGACCACTTAAGGGCACCTCTAAAAATCAGGTTCGTCAGTAAAAACTGTGGGTGAGCTTTGGCTCGGGTAGTTTTCCAAGTGCATGATAGAGCGAGATTTCAGTGAT
>PFGT01000081.1 GCA_002782005.1 Hydrogenophilales bacterium CG12_big_fil_rev_8_21_14_0_65_61_21
CCACCAGCGCCGACGGCTTTCGACAGGTGTTTTTTCAGGGCCATCCCGAATACGACACGATCTCGCTGCTCAAGGAATACAAGCGCGATCTATTGCTTCACAGCGCGGGCGGCCTGAAGCAACCGCCGCCGTTTCCAGCGAATTATTTTGCTGCCAGGGAACAGGCGATCCTGGACGAATACCACGCCCGGATGGCGGCGGCCGCCGCGCATGGAGGGCCGAAGCCGGCATTCCCCGAGGCCCTGATTGCCGATCGGCTCGACAATACCTGGCACGACACCGGCGAGGCCGTCGTCGCCAACTGGATCGGCCTTACCTACCAGATAACCCACCGGGTCCGGAAACTGCCCTTCATGGACGGGATCGACCCAAACAATCCGTTGGGACTTTAATGTGAAATTCGCGTAGCCCAAAGGCGGGGCATGCCCGCCGCCACGACAGCGAGTGAACGGCGGCCATGGGCCGCCCTGTGGCGTTTTATGATTTGGGGCGGCGCTCTACCATGCTCATTAGAGGGTTCCCAGGGTTAATGCTGATACAGGATCGATGCTGTCATGGAAACGCCTAGTTTTCTGCTCCAACTCATGATGGTTCTGCTCGTTGCTCGCGTGTTTGCGGAGCTGGCCGTGCGGCTGAAATCACCCTCGGTGATCGGCGAGTTGCTGGCCGGGGTGGTTTTGGGTCCTAGCCTGCTTGGCTGGCTGTCTCCGGACGCAACCATACGGCTATTGGCCGAGATCGGCATCATCCTGTTGCTGTTCGAGGTTGGCTTAGAAACCGATATACGAGGTCTGGCGCGGACCGGCGGGCAGTCTCTTGTGGTAGCCGTGTTGGGATTCATTCTGCCGTTCCTGCTTGGTTTTGGCGTTGCTCGCTGGGGCTTGGCCCTTGAACTGATGCCGAGCCTGTTCGTGGGCGGCACACTGACCGCCACCAGTATTGGCATCACCGTGCGGGTGCTGGCCGATCTCAAGCGCCAAGGCAGTACGGAGGGCCAGGTAGTCCTGGGCGCGGCGGTGCTGGATGACGTCATGGGCGTGGTGTTGCTGGCCTTGCTTTATGAGTTTTCCATCGGCGGCGGTATCAGTCTGGTCAATACCGGCAAGGTGCTGCTCTTCGTCCTATTGTTCTTCGCCCTCGCCGCGCCGGCCGCCAAGATCATTTCGGTGCGCACGGTGACTGACTTGGGCATAAACAACCCGCCCGGCGCGGGCCGGGGCGGGAAAAGCAGCGTGATAGGCGATCAGCAGGCCGGCACGTCTTTGGAATACTGACTGAGCGGGATGGCCTTGGTGGTTTCTCCAACGTTCTGGCGATAGACGCCGGGGCCGAAACGCTCCATGAGCTCGCCCTTGAAATTTTTGAAGAAACGCTTGATGAAGGCCTTGCCGACGATGCCGGTCGCGCTTAGCGAGTCGGTCGCGGCGTCGTAGGCCAGGGCCACAGGCAGCAGCGGCGCGGGGGCCACGCCGGATTCGACGCGGGCGCCTTCGGCCGGGTCGAATATGCTGCCATGGGCGCAGCAGATGATGCGGTCCGGTTTGCCGGCCAGTTCGCTGCCCTCATGGGCGTAGCGTAGATAGGCGATCTCGGGTGTCGGGTAACTCAATTGGTGAGTGCAGATGGCGATAAAGGCCACCAGATTATTATTTTTGCCCACGCCCGGCGGGTTCGAATATACGCCGTCGTCGGTGGAGTCCATGGCTTGGGAATGGGCGGTGTGATTGCCCAGGTTAATCAGATAACACGGGACGCCGTTGAAAGGATAGGCGAACACCAGGGCCTCACCGAGACCGATCTCCGACGCCTTGAGCGGCGAGCCGTCGGCCTTGACCAGCTTGGCGGAGGGGCATGCCTCGATTTGCTCCGCCTGCGCGCGCAGGCTTTGACTGAGCGCCGCGGTCAGGACGGTGCCGGTGCATAGTTTTACAAAACCTCTGCGGTCCATTTCAACCTCCAAGAAAAAGGCCACCCGAGGGTGGCCTCCGAGTTATACCAGATTACGCCGCAAACAGGTCGCGGTAAATGCCGCGCGCCCATTCCAGGGCGGCCTTGCCCTTGGCGCCATCGCGATTATCGAACATCTTGGTATCGGGCGAGAAGCCGCCGACGGCCGTGCCTTCCTTGTTGAGGACATAGCCAGCATCGACGCTGATGGCCTCCATGGGGTCGGCGTTGACCATCGAATAGCAGACGGTGCGCGGGCTGGTCCAGGCGATTTCCTTGCCCTGAGCGCGGGCGGCCAGCACCTTGGCGACGTACTTACCCTCGGTGTTGGAGGTATTCGCGCTCTTGGAGTACGGATGCGGACGGGAGTCACCAGACACGAAGACGTGATCATCGCCCTTGAGGCTGTAACGTATCTGGTCGATGGCGGCTTCCTTCTGGCCGCTTGCCGGGTCCATCAGGCCCAGATGCTCGATCAGCGTTGAACCGCGGACATTGGCGTAGATCGCCGCATCGTCGAAGCTGTAGCTGTCGAATTCGGTCTTGATGACGCGCTTGTCGACATCGACGCCGGTGACGGCCGAGTTTGGTTTCCACTCGACGATGCCCTTGAACAGTTCATCGAAGGCGGCATGGAAACCCTTGGCCTTGATGGTGATCTCCGGGTTGGCGTCGAGCACCAGCACCTTGCCCTTGATCTTGTTCTTCTTGAACACCGAGGCGATCATGCAGGCCCGCTCATAGGGGCCGGGCAAACAACGGTAATTGCCGTTGGGAACCGTTTGCACGAAGGTGCCGCCTTCGAATTCACGTATCTTGCGGTTGAGGGTGACGTGCTCGGTCGGGGAGGTGAAGCCACCAGGATATTTCTGGCGCAGGGCGACCTGGGCGCCGACGTCGCTGACGCCGATCTTGTCGTAGTCGTAGGAGATGCCGGGGGCGACAACCAGGAAGTCATAGCCGATGTCGCCTTCGTTGGTGACCAGAGTGCGGCTGGCGCGGTCGAGGCCGATCACCGTGGCGTTGAAGTAGATGTAGCCGTTTTCGACGGCGGCATCCATGAAGCTGTGGTTGGCCAGAAACTCCAGATCAATCAAGCCGGCGTACCACATGTTGCTGTTGAAGCAGGAGGCGTACATGTCACGCTTTTCCACCAGCACCACGTCAAACTTCGGATATTCCTTCTTGGCATATTTGGCAATGGTCAGGCCGGAGGTGCCGCCGCCGACGACGACCAGGCGCGGACCTTTGGCCTTGGGTAGGGCGGCCTTCAGCCCGGTGGCGACGGCAGCGGACTGACTGCCGGCCAGCGCCGAGCCGGTGACGCCGGCCGCGCAGCCGGCCGTGCCTGCGGCCAACATGGCGCCGCTTAGTTTCAGGAAATTACGCCGATTGAAATTGTCGGTCATGAGTGAGTCTCCTTCTTTTATGGTCAGAAAAAAAAACGTCAAGTCGAACCGCTTTCCATGCCGCACCCGCGTCATGCGGAACCAGCATAGGGGCCTGCGCGCCTCGCCGAAATTCGACGGCTGGCTTGCTACCTAGACACCACTTCATAGCACCACCGCCGATTAAGTGTAAATCCTAGACCGCTTAAGGTGAAGCAAAGGTTGTTGCAAGGTAAAGGTTTGGTGAACGGGGCAATAAATTCAAGCTGGCGCGTTTCAAGTCACGGGCCGTTTGCCAAAGAACAATTGCGCCGCCGTGCCCAGGCCGGGCGTGCTGTCGATGACGATATCCCAGCCATGCAGGTCGCAGACCCGTTTGACCAGGGACAGGCCTATGCCGGAGCCCTGCGAATCCGGGCCGCGATAATGGCGTTGAAAGATGCGCTCCAGGTCCGCCTTGTCGATGCCTTTGCCGGTATCGCTGATGACCAGGCGGCTGCGTTCCAGACAAACGTGGACCTGGCTGGATTGGGCATGGAGTATGGCATTGCCGATCAGGTTGTCGACCACCACCGTGGCCAGTCCCTTTTCTACCGGCAGGAGCGGCGCGTCAACGATATTCAGGTCGATGGCTATGGCGATCGCGCCATCCAACGAGCGGTATTTTTCCACCGACTCCCGGACCACCGAGGCGATGGAACAGTTATCCGGAGGCGTCGTCAAGCCGCTTTCCTCGCGCGACATGCGTAGCAGTGCGCTGGTCAGTTCGGTCATGTCATAGCTGGCCCGGTCGATGCGGGCAAGGCGGTTGCGTTGGCTTTCATTCAGGCCGGCGTCGTCTTCCAGCACTTCCACCGCGCCGCGAATCACGGCCAGCGGGGTGCGCAGTTCGTGACTGACGTCGGAGGCGAATGCCCGCTCCCGTTCGGCGCAGCCTCGGATGCGTTCCAGGTAGCGTTCCAATACCTGGGCTAGTTCACCGATGTCATCCAGGGCAAGCACCTTGGTCGGCTGACCGGGCTCGCTGGCGGCGATACGGGCGGCCAGGTCGATGACCGGCGCCACGGCCCGTCGGGCAAGCCAGATGCCGCTCTGGGCAATCAACCAGGTCAGCAGTAGCGCGGCGGCGCCGAGGCCATAAAGGAAATACTCCTCCCGTGCCAGGTGGGCCGATTCGGCGACAGCGAAATAGATACCGACCACGAACAGCAGGCTCGACAGGGCGCCAAAGGCAGCGAAATAAAGCCCGGCGCGCCGGCCCAGTCTATGGCTCGGCATGGGGGTCCGCAATCTGGTAACCGACCCCGCGCACGGTGCGCAGCAGGCGGGCGGCGAAGGCCTTGTCGATGGCGTCGCGCAGGATGTGCAGATGGGCCTTGAGGGCGTCGCTGTCGGGCGGATGGTCGGCCCATACTGCGGCCTCCATCTGTTGCCGCGTAACCACCTGCGGCGAGGCGCGCATCAGCAATTCCAGCAATTTGAGCGGGATGGGCGGCAGGTCAATGACCTGTTCGCCGCGCGTCACCCGGTAGGTGCCGATGTCATAGGTCAGGTCGGCCACTCGCAGCTTTTGCACCTGGCCCTGAGGCAGGCTGCGGCGGGCGATGGTGCGCAGACGGGTTTCCACTTCCCGCAGAGCGAATGGCTTGATTACATAATCGTCGGCCCCGGCCTCCAGCCCCTGAATCTTGTCGTCGAGCGAGTCGCGCGCGGTCAACATGAGGACCGGCGTATGCCGCTCTGCTTCAGTGCGCAGCTTGCGGCACAGGGTCAGACCATCCATACCGGGCAGCATGAGGTCCAGGACGATGGCGTCGTAGTCGTTGGTCAGCGCCAGATGCAGGCCGCCCACACCGTCGCCCGCCATATCCACCACATGGCCGCGAGCTTCGAGAAAGTCCATCAGGTTGGCGGCGATGTCGCGGTTGTCCTCGATGATTAACAGGCGCATGGGGCGGCTTTGGTCGCAATAAAAAGTGGTTGAATGGGTGATCTTGTCAATTTGGCCCGCTGAGTTCAAGCCTTGACGATGTTCGGCGCCGGCTCCGGATAGACACCGCAGGTATCGACGATCAATTTGGCGTGCCGCGCCAACAGCAATTCCATCAGCGCCACCGAGGGTGACTCCCGCGTGTCATCGACGTTCTTCTTGTAGGCGATGCCCAGGACCAGCACCTTGCTGCCCTTGATGGCCTTGCCACGGTCGTTCAACGCCGCGCCGACCTTGCCTAGACCGACCACGCCGATCACTGCGGTCTGGTTGCGAATCTTGCCGATGAGTGCATCTTTATGGAACTGCACGAAGGACGTCCTTGGTTGGGTCAATAGTTGAGATCAGAATTATAAGGCGCTGCGCCGGCACGGGCGGGATCGGGTATCCTTCGGCCTTGTTCGAATCACTCGGAGTTTGACGGTAATCATGTCCACCATCCCACCCTGCCCGCAATGCGCCATGGAGAACACCTACCCGGACGGCGACAACTACGTTTGCGCCGACTGCGGCCATGAATGGCCTATGGTCCAGGCAGCGCATGCCGACGATGATGCGGGCGCCGTAATCAAGGATGCCAACGGCACGGTACTGAGCGACGGCGACTCGGTGGTGCTCATCAAGGACCTCAAGGTCAAGGGTTCTTCGATCACGCTCAAGCAAGGCGCCAAGGTCAAGAGCATCCGCCTGGTCGGCGGCGACCATGAGGTGGACTGCAAGATGGATGCCGGCAGCTTCATGCTGAAGGCCTGCTTTTTGAAGAAGGTCTGAATCGGGCCGTTGCCGTTCCTCAACCCTTACTGATGAATCCAGCGCGGGGTTCGACGGGAATGAGATGAAAATTACAGTCAGCGAATTACTAGTCCGGTTCATGGAACGCCTAGGCGTGAGCCATATTTTCGGCATCCCGGGCGCCCATATCCTGCCGGTCTATGACTGCTTGTATGACTCGCCGATCAAGACCGTTCTGGTCAAGCACGAACAGGGCGCGGCATTCATGGCCGGCGGCCTGGCCCGCGTCTCGGGCGGGATTGGCGCCTGCATCGCCACGGCCGGTCCCGGCGCCACCAACCTGGTGACCGGCATCGCCAACGCCTATGCCGACAAACAACCAATCCTGATCGTCACCGGCGAGACCTCGACCTACATCTTCGGCAAGGGCGGCCTACAGGAAAGCTCGGGCGAGGGCGGCGCCATCAATCAGGCCGCCCTGTTCGGCGGCATTACCCGCTATCACAAGATCATCGAACGCACCGATTATCTCGGCCAGGTGCTGAACCGGGCGGCCCGGATACTGCTATCGGCGGCCCCGGGGCCGGTGCTGCTCAGCCTGCCCTACAACGTTCAGAAAGAGGAGGTCGAGGAGAACCTGCTGGACGGCATCAATTTTCATCCTATGGTGGCGCTTAAAAGCCACGCCCCGGCCAATGAACTGGTCGAGTTGATCGCCGAGGCACGCTATCCGGTCATCGTCGCCGGCCATGGCTGCGTTCAGGCTGGCGCTCAGGCGGCCGTGGCCCATCTGAGCGAGTCGCTCAATATCCCGGTCACCACCAGCCTCAAGGCCAAGGGCGTGATTAGCGAGGGCGCCGCGCTGTCGCTAGGTAGCCTGGGGGTGACCTCGGACGGCCGGGCCTACCGCTATATCGTCGAACATGCCGATCTGCTCATCTTCCTCGGGGCGGGCTTCAACGAGCGCACCAGCTATCTGTGGGACAACACACTTTTGGCCGGCAAAAAGATCGTCCAGGTGGACATCGACGAGGGGCAACTGGAAAAGGTGTTCAAGGCCGATCTGGCCATCCACGGCGACCTCGGCGCGGTCCTGGACGACCTCCTGACGGCGGTCGAAACGGCGGCTGTGGCAAGCAAGTCGCTCGACCGGCTGGCCGGCCACGCGGTCTCGCCCAGCCCGGAAAAATTCCGCTTGATGGAGCGTTTTTTTACCAGTCTGGCGGCACGGTTTCAGGAGGATGTCCAGATATTCGACGACAACATCATCTTCGCTCAGCGCTTTTTCAAGTCGGCGCTAAGCAACCGTTATTTCCCCAACTCCGGGATTTCCTCGCTTGGCCATGCCATCCCGGCGGCCATCGGGGCGCGCTTCGCAAACCCCAGGCCGACCTTCGCGATACTCGGCGATGGCGGTTTCCAGATGTGCTGCATGGAGATCATGACGGCGGTCAATTACGCCATTCCGCTCAATATCGTGGTCATCGACAACGCCGCCATGGGCCTGATCCGCAAGAACCAGTCCCAGCTCTACGGCGGGCGCTACATCGACTGCGACTTCGTCAACCCGGACTTTGCCTATCTAGCCCTGGCATTTGGCATCCGCCACTGGAAGATCGAGGCCGAGGCCGATGTCGATGCCCTGTTCGCCAAGGCCGATCTGACCGGCTCGATCAACCTCATCGAAATCATGCTGGACAAGAATGCCTTCCCGGACTATTGGTCGAACCGATAACCCCGACATAGCGGCGCAACAAGCGACCATCGCGGCCATCGAAAAGGCGCTGTGGCGCGATGGTCTGAACGAGGCGCTGTTGCCCGACTATCAAGCCGCCTACCGGGAACTGGAACGGCGCATTGCGGCTCGGGGCGAGGACCGCCGCTACCGCTTCGTCATTGTCGTCCCGGTGGCTGATCGGCCGCGCCATTTGCAGAGCTGCCTCGATAGCCTGCTGGAGCTATGTCGGCTATTCGGCTATGGCGGGCAGCGCGACGGCCGTTATTTGAAGGTTGCGGTGTTCATCGCCGATGACAGCCGCGACGAAGCCAACATCTCCGCCCATCGGGAGATTGCCAGCCAGTTCAGCGGACAAGGCCTCGATACGCTCTATTTTGGCTTGCGCGAACAGATCGAACTGCTGGATTCGCTGAGCGCGGACGAACGGGAACGGCTGGCCGGTATCCTGGGCAAGGCAACGCGGGAATCGTTTGCGCACAAAGGCTCGGCGGTCATGCGCAATATCGCCTTCCTGAAACTCAACGCACTGTTCGGGAACGACGATCGGCTGCTGTTTCACGCCATCGACAGCGATCAGGAATTCAAGATCAAGGTCGGCACGGCGGCCGGCGACAAGGCGGTCTATGGCCTGAGCTTCTTCCACGCACTGGACGCAATCTTCAGCCAAACCGACGCCCTGGCGCTGACCGGCAAGGTAGTCGGCGATCCGCCCGTTTCGCCCGCCGTGATGGCCAGCAACTTCCTCGACGATGTGATCGACTTCCTGCGCCAGATGGCCGCCAGCGGCGGTCATGGCCCATGCGGCCACCATCGCGCAGAGTCACGCCACGAGGGCGAGGCCGCCTACCATGACATGGCTGACCTGTTCGGTTTCAAGATGACCGGCGAGGCCTACCGCTACCGCTGCACCCTGACCGGCGCGCATAGCGACGCGGATTGCTTCGACCATTTCGCCCACCGGCTCAAGCGCTTCTTCTATGGCGAGCACCCCACCCGAATCTCCTACTATCGCTACGCCGGGGCGGTCGAGAGCGTGCAGCCGGCCCGCACCGTTTACACCGGCAACTATGTCTTCCGGCCGGAGGCGTTGAGGTACTTCATCCCCTTCGCCGATTTGCGTTTGCGAATGCTGGGGCCAAGCCTGGGCCGGGTAATCCGGTCGGAGATCGGCGGCCGTTTCGTGGCCGCCAACCTGCCCATGCTGCACAAGCGAACCGTCGAAGAAACAGGGCGTTCGGAGTTCAGGCCGGGCATCGATGCCCGGGCCGAGGCCATCGAACTGTGCGGCGAGTTCGAGCGCCAGTTTTACGGCGATGTCATGCTCTTCGCCCTGGAACGGCTGACGGCCATGGGCCTTTTACAACAAGCCTTGGCCGACAGCGTAATTGCCGGGACGGTTGAGACGGTGCATAGCGAAATGCTGGAGAAATACGCCGCCAAACATCGGGCCATCGTCGCCAAACTAGAACAGCTCGATCGGCTGCTGCACGGCCCTGACCAGTGGTGGAACCAGACGCCAGCTCAGGCCAAGGCGGTTGGTGAATTTGCCGACTTCAGCGCCAATATGGAACACAACTTCGGCGCCGACTCGCCTTGTTACGCACACATCCGGGACCACTGGCCGCGTTGGCGGGCCGGCCTGGTTCGGGCGCTCGTCGATTATCCGCAAGACCGCCTCTTATGGGCCGCTGTCCTGGCAGCGTTGCCATGAGTTTTCGTTAAGGGCGACCTCGTATTTCGCCCAGGCGGCAAACTCCGCCAGAGTGCAGGTGGCGGCCTTTCTCCGGCACGCGCCGGCGATGCCTTTGATGGTCACGACCGGCTGGCCGCTGGCCGGATCGGCAGCGATCCCGGTGACCAGACGCACGCCCCAGGACCGGCCATAGGCGCCATTGCTGTAGTAGCGGCCGTTACTAATGGCAGCGGCGTCCATCAGTGGGTCAGCCGGCGGTAGATGTCGGCCACCTTGGCCGGTAGTTGCGCCACGTCGTTGAGGATCACATAGCGGGCGGCGCCGTACATGTGGGGCAGGTAGTCGCGGGCCTCCTGGTCGATGGTGATGCAGAATGGGTGGATGCCAGCACGCTGGGTTTCGAGCAACGCCATGCGGGTGTCTTCGATACCGTATGGGCCACGATAACCGTCGAAATAGTCATCCGGGCGGCCGTCGGACAGGGTAATCAGCACCTTGGTACCGGCCTCGATGTCGGTCAAAAGTTTGCTCAGGTGGCGGATGGCAAAGCCCATGCGGGTATATTCCTGCGGCGCGATGCCGGCGATGCGGGCCTTGACCGCTTCGCTGTAGTTCTCGTCGAAGGTCTTGATCCGGAACAGCTCGCAACGCTTCCGGGTGATGCCGGAGAAGCCGTAGATGGCATAGCGGTCGCCCAGTCGTTCCAATGCCTCGCACAGCAGCAGCAGCGCTTCACGTTCGGCCTCGTTGATCCAGCCCTTGGTCGAGCCGGACATATCAACCATGAAGGCCACGGCGATGTTGC
>PFGT01000087.1:0-256 GCA_002782005.1 Hydrogenophilales bacterium CG12_big_fil_rev_8_21_14_0_65_61_21
GCCGTTAGTCTCTCACCCCACCCGCCAAACCTCAACCGCTATCCTTCGCCACGGATTGCCATGTTTTTCCAGCCCGCCGATGCGAGCTTCCAGCCATGTTCCTTCATCTATCAGGCGGGCGGTGGTCTGGTTTTGGGCGTGGGGGATGTAGCCGAGTTTGCGGCCGTTCCAGTCGATGCGGATGGCGTGAGCGTCAAAGCGGTTGCCGGGTTCGCGGCTGAGTTGGAGGCTGTCGCCGACGGTGAGGTAGGGCCAG
>PFGT01000087.1:303-2721 GCA_002782005.1 Hydrogenophilales bacterium CG12_big_fil_rev_8_21_14_0_65_61_21
GGGCAGCGTTGGATCAGGCGGCGTTGCGCGGGCGCGGCGTGCGCGGTGGCGGGTAGGGCGATCAGGCCGAAAAGCCGGATCAGGGTATTGAGGAAGTCGCGGCGGGTCATGGTGGTCTCCGTGTGGGTTGTTGCCACCATGATCCGATTGGCCGTGCTCAAAAGCTGAGCCTGGGTTTGTTGCGCTGGAATTTATTTGTATTGGGCGGCGGCGTTTCTGAGCCTGTCGGCGATTTCATTTCGTAGTTTGGGCGGTTCGACGACTTCGACGTCGGGGCCGTATTTCAAAATGTCGAGGATCAATTCGCGCGGGTCGGCGTAGGGCAGGCGGCGTTCGAAGCGACCATCGGCGAGCCAGCGGTCTTGCTGGTCCGGGTGCCAGGTCTCGTCGGCGATCCAGCGGGCGCGTTCGGGGGTGAAGCGCAGGGTTGCCCGGTGTTTGGCCGGGCCGCCGAAGATGCCATAGGTGGCGGTATAGTGGGCGTCGAGGTCGGTGTCGGGGATGTCGCTGGCGGGTTGGGCGAGCGTTTTGACAACGCGGATACGGTCGAGGGCGAAGTTGCGCAGCCCGTCGCGCTGGTGGCACCAGGCGTCGAGGTACCAGTTGTCGCGGTAGTGGATGAGGCGCTGGGGCGAGATTTCGCGTTGGCTGATGGCGTTGCGTTCGCGGCCGTGGTATTCGATCTTCAGGCGCTGGCGTTGCGCGGTGGCGCCGGCCACGGTCTGGAAGATGCGGGTGTCGGGCTGGCGCGCGGCCATGCGCAGTATTTTGAGCCGGTGGGCGAGTTCGCCGCCGCCCAGGTGTTCCTGGCCGAGCAGCTTGTCGATGCGGGCCTTCAGCGGTGCGAGCTGGTGGTCGAGCAGGCCGGGCTGGGCCTCGGCGAGCAGTTTCTGGGCGGCGCTCAAGGCCAGCAGTTCGGACGGGGTGAACCACAGACCGGGCAGCTCGAAGGCATCGCGGCTGTATTTGTAGCCGCCGGCCGCCGGGTCGAACTCGATGGGCGCGTCGAAGTAGTCGCGCATCTCGGCCAGGATGCGGGTGAGGCTGGCGCGTGAGCATTCCAGCGCCGCTTCGAGCTGGGCGCGCGGGACCGGGTAGCGGCGGGCGGCGAGTATCTGATGTAGCTTGAAGATGCGCTGCATTCGGTCCATTAGAGCCGTCCCGGTATGAGCTGGTGTGTACAACGCATAGAATCAAGCAATTGCATTGTGTGATTATTTTCAGAGACGTTATCTAGGATAATACCCAGCCGTGGAAATTAGAAACAGACATAACATGGCGTATTCCGAATCCTCTATCCGGGTGCTCAAGGGATTGGAACCCGTCAAGGAGCGGCCGGGGATGTATACCCGGACCGACTCCCCGACCCATATCATCCAGGAGGTTATCGACAACGCCGCCGACGAGGCGCTGGGTGGCTTTGCTGACAAGCTCACGGTCACCTTGCACGGCGACGGCTCAGTCTCGGTCGAAGATGATGGCCGCGGCATCCCGGTCGGCATCCACCCGGCCGAGGGCGTGCCGACGGTGGAGGTGGTGTTCACCCGCTTGCACGCCGGCGGTAAGTTCGACAAAAAGATCGGCGGCGCTTATGCCTTTTCCGGTGGCTTGCATGGCGTCGGCGTGTCGGTGACCAACGCCCTGTCGAGCCGGCTGGAGGTGTTCGTCAAGCGCGATGGCCAGTTGCACCGTATGGCCTTTGCCGACGGCGAGGTGATCGAGCCCTTGACCGTGGCCGGCAGTGTTGGCGCCCGCACCACCGGCACCTTGGTGCGGGCCTGGCCGAACGGCAAATATTTCGATAGTCCCAAGGTCAAGCGTAACGAGCTGGAGCGCCTGCTGCGCGCCAAGGCGGTGCTGTTGCCCGGTGTCAAGGTCGTCCTCAAGGATGAGGAGAGTGGCGAGGAGAAGGTCTGGCAATACGCCGACGGCCTGGTCTCTTACCTGAACGAGACCTTGCCCGAGGCCAGCGAGCAGAGCTATGTCAGCCCGGTATTCGCCGGTGAGCGCTATGCCGGCGCGGAAGATGCCGCCGGCTTTGCCGAGGGCGAGGGCGCGGCCTGGGCGCTGGCCTGGTGCGAGGCGGGCGGGGCTGGGGAGTCCTACGTCAACTTGATACCGACCTCGCTGGGTGGTACTCACGAGGCCGGCTTGCGTAATGGCGTGTTCGAATCGCTAAAGGAATTCGTCAGCCATCATGGCTTATTGCCGGGCAAGGTGACTCTACAAACCGACGATGTCTGGAAACAGGTCCGTTATGTGCTCTCCGCGCGGATTCTGGACCCGCAGTTTCAGGGCCAGACCAAGGAACGCTTGTCCAGTCGCGACTCCATGCGTCTGGTGGCTTCACGGATCAAGGACCCGCTCGATGCCTGGCTGAACGCCAATATCGAGGCCGGGAAAAAGATTGCCGAACTG
>PFGT01000098.1 GCA_002782005.1 Hydrogenophilales bacterium CG12_big_fil_rev_8_21_14_0_65_61_21
CAGAGCCACGTCGCGGTCTCCTTCGAAGAGCCCGAATACACCGCCAACTCCGATGCCCTGGGCGCCCTGCGCATCCTTGAAGCCATCCGCATCCTGGGCCTGGACAAGAAGACCCGGTTCTATCAGGCCAGCACCAGCGAACTATTCGGTCTGGTCAAGGAAACCCCACAAAAGGAGACCACGCCCTTCTACCCGCGCAGCCCCTACGCCTGCGCCAAGCTGTACGCCTACTGGATCACCGTCAATTACCGCGAGGCCTATGGCATGTATGCCTGCAACGGCATCCTGTTCAACCACGAATCGCCGGTGCGCGGTGAGACCTTCGTTACCCGCAAGATCACCCGCGCCCTGGCCCGCATCAAGCTGGGCCTGCAAGACTGCGTGTACCTGGGCAACCTGAATGCCAAGCGCGACTGGGGCCACGCCCGCGACTACGTCGAGATGCAATGGCTGATGCTGCAACAGGACCATCCCGAAGATTTCGTCATTGCCACCGGCGTGCAGTACAGCGTGCGCGATTTCGTCAATGCTGCCGCCAAGGAACTGGGCATGACCCTCCGCTGGCAAGGCGAGGGCATCGACGAGAAGGGTTATGACGCCAATGGCAAATGCGTGGTGGCGGTGGACCAACGCTACTTCCGTCCGACCGAAGTGGAAACCCTGCTGGGCGACCCGAGCAAGGCCAAGGAAAAGCTGGGCTGGGTGCCGCAAACCAACTTCGAAGACCTGGTGGCCGAGATGGTGCGCGAAGACCTGAAGTCGGCCGAGCGGGACGAGTTGGTCAAGAAGCACGGTTACACGGCCATGGACTATCACGAATGACCCTGGGCTTTGATTAGATGCAATTGCTCGGCTTATGACGCCTGCATGTCAACGTCAAAACCCTCTATAGGGCGGGCCATGCCCGCCACAATGGTGCCGGGTAAACGGCAGGCGTGGGTCGCCATGGTCGTTAGATAAGTAATGACGGCAATCCCTTTAGTGACTGTTGCGGTACCGTCTTACAATCAGGGGCGTTATCTGGATGACGCGCTGCGATCTGTGTTTCAACAGGATTGCCCGGTTGAGGTTTTCGTGGCGGATGGCGGCTCTTCAGATGAATCGCTTGATGTAATCAAGCAGTGGGAACCCAAGTTGTCCGGCTGGCGCAGCCATGCGGATGCAGGACAGGCGGCTGCAATCAACGAGTGTATTGCCAAGGGGCGTGCGCCCTACGTCTGTTGGCTCAATAGCGATGATCTTTTGTTACCTGGCGGATTGGCCAGGTTGATAAGCGTGCTATCGGCTAATCCCGAGTTCCCGGCCGTATATGGAAAGGCTTGGAATTTGCATGAGGATACTGGAAAGAGAACGCCAGTCTGGACCCGGCCATTTTCTGAGCGGTGGTTGGCAAATGCCTGCTTTATTAGCCAGCCAGCCACTTTGATTCGGCGTTCCGCTTGGGAGTCGGTCGTCGGCCTGGATGCGGGTCTGCACATGGCCATGGATTACGATTTATGGTGGCGCTTGTATAAAGTGTATGGGGTGCTTGGATTTGTCGACGAGTTCGTCGCAGTAAATCGTGAACATTTGAACACCAAGACGCGAACGGCGCGCAGTTTGCATTATCGAGAGGCAATGGCGGTTGTGCGTAAATACTATGGGCGAGCGCCGATCAAGTGGTGGTTGGCTCAACCCTATGCGGTGTGGTGGCGGACATTGGTTAAATAGTGGTGGTGGTTAAGGTGGCTGCAAATAGAAAGGCTCGCCGAATCGGGCAACATCCGGGCGCAACCTCTTGCGGTTCTTGCGGTACTTTTCCGGCAGCGCCATGACTGCCATCGCATCCTCGAATCCGGCTTCCAGGCAAGCCAATGCCTTCGATAGCCGTCTGAAGGACTGGATCGCACGCTTCAAGGGCATGGCGACGAAATGCCTGGAGATATCTGGGTTGGTCCCGCACCTCGGACCGGTCAAGCGACAATGCGCGCAGGCCTGCTTCGTTCCTGGCTTTAGCGATGGTCATATGATCTCATCAACAGCTTTTCAGACTTGAACCAATAGAAATGTTCGCTGGCACTCCCGCCTCGGTTTGTGGCATCCTTGATCCCATCGTTTATCTAGATTTCCCATGTTCAAGCACACGCATACTTGGTTTTTAGGTTTGCAGCGCCCGGCTAAACAGTTTTTCCTGGGCTTGTTGGATGTCGGGCTGTTGCTTTTTTCCGTTTGGGCGGCCTATGCCATTCGCCTGGAGGGCGCGTTTGCGCCGACTACTGAGCAGTGGTCCTTGATGGTGATCGCGCCCTTGGTGGCGTTGCCAATCTTCTGGCAGATGGGCCTGTATCGGGCGGTGATCCGCTATCTCAGCGAGCATGTGCTGTGGGTGATCCTGATGGCCATGTCGGTGTCGGTGGTGCTGTGGGCGACGGTGGCGGCGCTGGCCGATTTGTATTCCCATGCGGTGCTGCCGCGTTCGGTGATCCTGTTGTATTGGATGTTCGGCACGATGTCGATCGCCGGGGTGCGCTTCGTGGCCCGCTGGCTGGTGTGGTTGCCGGTGCAGCGGCGTTATCGCGGTCATCATGCCCTGATCTATGGCGCGGGCGAGGCGGGCCGGCAGATTGCGGCGACGCTGCGGGAAGGCCGCGACATCTTCCCGACCGGGTTCCTGGACGATGATGAGATGCTTCAGGGCAAGGACGTGAACGGTCTGCGCGTCTACCCGGCAAAACAATTGCCCTATCTGATCGAGCATTATGCGGTGCGCGAGGTGATCGTCGCGCTGCCCTCGGTATCCAGCGCCCGGCGCCGTGAGATTGTCGAGATGCTGGAACAGCATTCGGTCCTGGTGCGCATCCTGCCCGAGGTGGCGGAGGTCGGCACTGGCCGCAATTTGATCAATCGGATCCGCGAGGTGGATATCGGCGACCTGCTTGGCCGCGACGTGGTGGCGCCCGATCTCAAGCTGCTGGGTCAGACCATAGCGCAACGCAATGTCCTGGTGACCGGCGCCGGCGGCTCGATCGGCAGCGAGCTTTGCCGCCAGATTTCGGCGCTCAATCCGCGCAAGCTGGTGATCCTGGAGCAAAGCGAATTCGCCCTTTATCAGGCCGAGCGTAAATTGCGTGACGTGGCGGCCTGCCCGGTGGTGGCGTTGCTGGGCTCGGTGGGTAATGGCCGGATGATGTCCGCGCTGCTGGCCGAGCACGATATCCAGACGGTGTATCACGCGGCGGCTTACAAACATGTCCCTATCGTCGAGGAAAATGTCCTGGAAGGTTGCCGTAACAACGTCTTCGGCACCCTGGGCATCGCCCGCGCGGCGTTCGAGGCCGGGGTGGATACCTTTGTCCTGATTTCGTCCGACAAGGCGGTACGGCCGACCAATGTAATGGGTGCGACCAAACGCTGGGCGGAGCTGATTGTTCAGTCCATGGCCCGCGAGGCCAGGCAGGCCGGCTCGCGGCAACGCTTCTGCGCCGTCAGGTTTGGCAATGTGCTGGGCTCGTCCGGTTCCGTTATCCCGCTGTTCAAGGAGCAGATCGCCCAGGGCGGCCCGGTGACGGTGACCCATGCCGAGGTGACCCGCTACTTCATGTCCATCCACGAGGCCGTGCAACTGGTGATTCAGGCCGGCAACCTGGCGCGAGAAGGTGGAACCTTCCTGCTCGATATGGGTGCGCCGGTGAAGATCATCGACCTGGCCGCGAACATGATTCGCCTCTCCGGACGGACCGTGCGGGAAGGTAAGAGCGGCTCTGGCGACATCGAAATGGTGTTCACCGGTTTGCGCCCGGGCGAGAAGTTGTATGAAGAGTTGCTGATCGCCAGCGGCAATGCCGAGGGCACCCCCCATCCCAAGATCATGCGGGCGGTGGAACCCTCCATTTCCTGGGAATCGGTGCAGGAAAACCTGGCCCGGCTGCGCGAAGTGCTCCAGGCCGGCGATGTCCAGGCCGTGCGCTCCCTGCTCATGCGGCGGGCGCTCGACATAACCCAGTCCGAACCGGAATTGCCGGTGGCCGAGCCGCCCGCGCTTGCTGTGCCCGCCACCCAGGTACTGGCTCTGAAGCGCGCCAACCGTTTGCCGGGCGACCCAACGCTGGGCCAGGATGACAGCCTCGCGGGTCAGGGCTAAGGGGCTGCCCGAGCCGAGCCAGGACGCGCTGGCTCACAGCCGGTCACTGGTCGATTTCATCGCGCAACGCATCGCCAATTCCGGCGGCTGGATTCCCTTCGCCGAATACATGTCGCTGGCCCTGTATGCGCCTGGATTGGGTTACTACTCAGCCGGTGCGCGCAAGTTTGGCTCCGGCGGCGACTTTATTACCGCCCCTGAATTGACCCCGATCTTCGCTCAGTGCCTTGCCGCCCAGGCCATGCAGGCGCTGGCCGCGACGGGCGGCGGCGAGATCATGGAGCTGGGCGCGGGCAGCGGCCGTTTGGCGGTGGATATGCTGCTTGAATTGCAGCGGCTGGACAGCCTGCCGGAGCGCTATTGCATCCTCGATCTCAGTCCGGACCTGCGTCAGCGCCAGCGCGCCCTGCTACAGGTTGAGGCGCCCGATCTGCTGGGCCGGGTCGAATGGCTGGACGCGCTGCCCGAGCGCATTACCGGCTTTATCGTCGGTAATGAAGTGCTCGATGCCATGCCGGTCCATCTGGTTCATTGGCAGGCTGGCGTGGCGAGCGAACGGGGCGTGGCGTGGTCGTCCACTGGTTTCGAGTTCCAAGATCGGCCGCTGCCGGCGGGCGCGCTGCTTGATGCGGCGCATGGCTTGCCGATAACCGGCCCGGATTACCTGAGCGAGATCAACCTGGCCGCGCCGGCCCTGGTGCGCAGTCTGGCGGATCGTTTGGAGAGCGGCCTGATCGTGTTCCTCGATTATGGTTTCCCGCAAGCCGAGTATTACCACCCGGATCGCAGCGCCGGCACGCTGATGTGCCACTACCGCCATCGCGCCTTCGACGAGCCGTTCTTTCTGCCCGGCCTGACGGACATCACCGCCCACGTCGATTTTACCGCCGTGGCCGATGCGGCCTTGGCGGCGGGCCTGGCGGTGTTGGGCTATGCCAGCCAGGCGCACTTTCTGATTAATTGCGGCGTATTGGTTGGCCTTGAGCGATTCGAACCCGGATCGCTCAACTATCTGAAACAAACGGCCGCCGTGCAAAAGCTCATCCAGCCCTCCGAAATGGGCGAGCTGTTCAAGGTCATCGCCCTGGCACGCGGCATCGATGGGCCGCCCATTGGGTTCACCTCGGGCGACCGGCGACACACGCTATAGGCAGTGTTGAACCCCGATCATTAAACCTAGTGTGGTGTTGCCCGTTGTTTGGCACATATGCGAACAAGGAAAGACCAATGCATCGGACGTAGGTCGGGATTCATCCCGACAAGCCGGCCCATGGAACCCGCGTCGTCGGGATGAATCCCGACCTACAAAACCCCGTTGACATGCCCGGCTTGTCGGGTTGAATCCCGACAAGGGCTTACATATGAGCATTCCAAGGAATGCAACGCTACACTAGAAACGGCAGATTAAAAAAACCCGCCGTAGCGGGTTTTTTTACAAGGGGGGCGGCAAGCCGCTTACTTCAGCTTGATTTCCTTGTACTCGACATGCTTGCGAGCCTTGGGATCGAACTTGCTGAACGTCAGCTTTTCGGGCGTGGTCCGCTTGTTCTTGGTGGTGGTGTAGAAATGGCCGGTGCCCGCAGTGGACTCCAGCTTGATCTTTTCGCGTCCGCCTTTTGCCATGATTTATCTCCTTACACCTTGTCGCCGCGAGCGCGCATTCCGGCCAGAACGGAGTCGATGCCGTTCTTGTCGATAGTACGCAGGGCGGCGTTGGTCAGGCGCAGACGCACCCAACGGTTTTCACTTTCGACCCAGAAACGGCGGTTCTGCAGGTTAGGCAGGAAACGACGCTTGGTCTTGTTATTCGCGTGGGAAACATTGTTCCCCACCATCGGCTTTTTGCCGGTAACTTGGCATACACGGGCCATAGGACACCTAGTGGTTCGGTTCGAGAAAGACGCGCTTTATATCACAGAAGGTTTCGCCGGGTCAAAGTGTCGATTCAAATCAGGCCCTGCTCGGTAAACGACAAAACGCTGCTGCCGGCGATCACGAAATGGTCCAGTACCTTGACATCGATCAGCGCCAGCGCGGCTTTCAACTGATCGGTCAGCCAGCGGTCGGCCTGTGACGGCTCGGCCACGCCGGAGGGGTGGTTGTGGGCCAGGATGACTCCGGCCGCGTTATGGGCCAGCGCCCGTTTGACCACTTCGCGGGGATAGACCGAGGTCTGGGTCAGCGTGCCGCGAAACAGCTCTTCCGTTTCCAGCACCCGGTTCTGGGCATCGAGAAACACCGTCAGAAAGACCTCATGTGGCAAGACCGCCAGTTTCAGGCGCAGGAAATCGCGCACGGCGGCCGGCGAGGACAGGGCATCGCGCTCGCGCATCGCTTCGGAGAGGGCTCGGCGGCTCATCTCCAACACCGCCTGTAGTTGAGCGTATTTGGCATCGCCCAGGCCCTTGACCTGGGTACACTCCAGGCGGCTGGCGGCGAACAAGGCATTGAGACTGCCAAACTGCACCATCAGGTCGCGCGCCATGTCCACCGCGCTTTTGCCGCGCACCCCGACGCGCAGAAAGATCGCCAGTAATTCGGCATCGGACAAGGCCGCCGCGCCCTCTTTCAGCAGCCGCTCACGCGGCCGTTCGGCCAATGGCCAATCGGTAATCGCCACGACACCCCCATTGGTTATAACGGCGTGACATAAACAGCACGACGGGTTTCACGCCTTTCCCCGCCAGCTCCGTTAGAATGTGCCGACATTGTTACCCCGATACGGCCATGGAAACCACTGTTAAACGTATCATCCTGGGTGTCACCGGCGGCGTCGCCGCCTACAAGGCGGCGGAGCTGGCGCGTCTCCTGGTCAAGCGCGGCATCGACGCGCAGGTCGTGATGACCGCCGCTGCCGGCCATTTCGTCGGTGCGGCGACCTTTCAGGCCATCACCAGCCAGCCGGTTTATAGCGATCTGTGGGATGCTCGTACTGCCAACGGCATGGCTCACATCGACCTCTCTCGTGCCGCTGACCTCATCCTGATCGTCCCGGCAACGGCCGATTTTCTGGCCAAGCTGGCCCAGGGCCGGGCCGACGATCTGCTATCGACCCTTTGCTTGGCGCGCGACTGTCCGTTGTTGGTGGCCCCGGCCATGAACCGCCAGATGTGGGACAACCCGGCCACCCGGCGCAACATCGACCAGTTGGCTGACGATGGCATCGTCCTGCTCGGCCCGACCTCGGGGCCACAGGCTTGCGGCGAAACCGGCCAAGGCCGGATGCTGGAACCCGAGGCGATCGTCGAGGCCATCGACGCCTTTGTCCAACCCAAGACAATGAAGGGACTGAAGGTCTTGGTGACCGCCGGGCCGACCTACGAGGCCATCGACGCGGTGCGCGGCATCACCAACCGTTCCTCGGGCAAGATGGGTTACGCCGTGGCCAGGGCGGCCATCGAGGCCGGCGCCCAGGTCACCCTGATCTCCGGCCCCACCAGCCTGACGCCACCCGCCGTCGCCGAAACGGTTGCCGTGACCAGCGCCCAGCAGATGCTGGCGGCCGTTGAGGCGCGCACCGACGAGGCCGACATCTTTATCGCGGTCGCGGCGGTAGCCGATTACTACGTGCTCAACCCCTCGGAAAACAAGATCAAGAAGGACGCCCACATCCTGACCCTGGAACTGGCACCCAACCCGGACATCCTGGCCAACGTCACCCGCCTCGACAAAGCGCCGTTCTGCGTTGGCTTTGCGGCGGAGAGCGAAAACCTGGAGGAATACGCCGAACTGAAACGCAAGCGCAAACACCTGCCGCTGATCGTCGCCAACGACGCCAATGCCGCCATCGGCAGCGACGAAGTCGATCTGATCTTGCTCGACGACGCCGGCCGTCACGTCTTGGACAAGGCCGACAAACTCACCCAGGCCCGCCGGCTAATCGAGCACATTGCCAAACTGTACAACGCGAGATTTCAATAACCATGCACGTCGATCTGAAAATCCTGGACGAACGCGTCCGTGACCAACTGCCCAGCTACGCCACCCCCGGCAGCGCCGGCCTGGACCTGCGCGCCTGCCTGGATGCCGCCATCGTGCTCAATCCCGGCGAGACGCAATTGATTCCAACCGGCCTGGCCATGCACCTGGCCGACCCCGGCTACGCGGCGCTGATCCTGCCCCGCTCCGGGCTGGGCCATAAGCACGGCGTGGTGCTGGGCAACCTGGTCGGCCTGATTGACTCCGACTACCAAGGCCAGTTGATGGTCTCGGTCTGGAACCGGGGTCGGGACGCCTTCACCATCCAGCCCTTCGAGCGCATTGCCCAGATGGTCATCGTCCCGGTGGTGCAGGCGCAGTTCAACGTCGTCAGCGAGTTCAGCGACAGCCAGCGCGGCGCGGGTGGCTTCGGTAGCACCGGCAAACATTAGGACCGAGCCAGCTAAAATTCGGTCATGAAAATTCCGAAACGAATCCAGCCCCTGGTCGAGGACGGCCTGGTCGACCAGGTACTGCGCCAGCTCATGAGCGGTAAGGAGGCTACGGTCTATGTCGTTCAGTGCGGCGAAGCGGTTCGCTGCGCCAAGGTCTACAAGGAGGCTGACAAGCGTGGCTTCCATCAGGCCGTGCACTACACCGAGGGGCGCAAGGTCAAGAACAGCCGCCAGGCCCGCGCCATGGGCAAGGGCAGCCGCTACGGCCGCCAGGAACAGGAGGCCGCCTGGCAGAGCCATGAGGTCGACGCCCTGTACCGCCTCGCCGCCGCCGGCGTGCGCGTGCCGCAACCCTACAACTTCCACGAGGGCGTGCTCTTGATGGAGTTGGTGACTGACGCCGCCGGCGCCCCGGCCCCTCGCCTCAACGACCTGGCGCTCACGCCGGAACAGGCCCGGGAGTTCCACGCCGTGCTGATCCGGCAGGTGGTGCGCATGCTGTGTGCCGGCATTGTCCACGGCGACCTGTCCGAATACAACGTGCTGGTGGACAGTGCCGGACCGGTCATCATTGACCTGCCCCAGGCCGTCGACGCCGCCGCCAACAACAACGCCAGCCGGATGCTGGAGCGGGACGTGGACAACCTGGCCGCCTATTTCGGCCAGTTCGCCCCGGAGCTGCTCGGCACCGACTACGGCAAGGAGATATGGTCTCTGTACGAACGCGGCGAATTGCAGCCCGATAGCCCGCTGACTGGAACATTCAAGCGCAACGAAAAACGGGTTGACCTGAACGAGGTCATGCAGGTGATCGACGCGGCACGGGAAGAAGACGCGCTACGGCGGCGTATGCGGGAAGAGTCGTAACCGGACCAGAACAACCGCCCGCTGGACTAATCAGCACTGCTCCCAAGGCAGGCCGTCGAAGCGCCAGCCGTTCTCGGTGGAACGGTGGTGGTTGTCGTCCAGTTCGCCTTCAAAGCCATATTTGACGTTGTAGATGTCGGTGAAGCCGTGCTTCTCCAGGAACTCGCCGGCCTCTTTCGAGCGATTGCCCGAGCGGCAGATCAGCACCACCGGCCGGTTCATGCTGGCGGCAACCCGCACCTCACCCAGGAAACGCGGGTTGAGGTCCCAGTTTTCGCCCTCGTACCAGGGGATCAGCAGGCTGTCCTTGGCGTGACCGACGAACAGAAATTCCCATTCCGAACGGCAGTCGATGAACACCGCCTCGGGGTGCTCGGCCAGAAAGGCATAGGTTTCTTTAGGTGTCAGATGTTGCATGGCGTATCTCCTCTCTTGTGGGTTACATTGTAGGCTAGGCGCGGCTGCGTCGGCGTGTTCCTGATAGGGCGGCCCGCGGCCACCGTCCTCATCACGATGTTACAATCTGCGCCCTTTCCCAAGTCGTTGATTGCCATGGCTGATCGTACCGCCGAACTGCTCGCACTGGCCCAAAAACGCATCCTGATCCTGGATGGCGCCATGGGCACCATGATCCAGCGCCATGGCCTGGCCGAAGCGGATTATCGTGGTGCGCGCTTCGCCGACTGGACTCGCGACCTGCGCGGCAACAACGACTTATTGACCTTGACCCGG
>PFGT01000116.1 GCA_002782005.1 Hydrogenophilales bacterium CG12_big_fil_rev_8_21_14_0_65_61_21
CAACGGCGTGCCTTCAGATACCTTGTCGCCCACCTTGACCAGCAGCTTTTCCACCACGCCGGCCTGTGGACAGGGGATGTCCATGGCGGCCTTGTCCGACTCCACGGTAATCAGCGCGGCGTCCTTGGCGAGTGTGTCGCCTGGATTGACCAGAATGTCGATGACCGAGACATTCTTGAAACCACCGATGTCCGGGACTTTTATTTCAATAGCTTGGTTCATTTCGATCTCTAAGACTTCTCGGAAATAGCCAATGGTCGACCGGCGGGCACGGCCCGCCCTATGCCGGCAGCCATCACAGTAGCAGCCGGCGCACGTCCGATAACATCAGACGCAGATGGCTGGTGAAGCGCGCGCCATCGGCGCCATCGATGACCCGATGGTCATAGGATAGCGATAGCGGCAGCATCAGGCGCGGCTCGAATGCCTTGCTCTTGGCGTCATACACCGGCTTCATGCTGGCTCGCGACAGGCCCAGGATGGCCACCTCCGGACAGTTGATGATCGGCGTGAAGGCGGTGCCGCCGATGCCGCCCAGGCTGGATATGGTGAAGCAGCCGCCCTGCATGGCATCAATCTTGAGCTTGCGTTCGCGCGCCAGTTCGGATAACTCACCGAGTTCGCGGGCGATGTCCATGACGTCTTTCTTGTTGACGTCGCGGATCACTGGCACCACCAGGCCGTCCGGGGTGTCGCAAGCGAAGCCGATGTGGAAATATTTCTTCAGGATCAGGGTCTCGCCATCTGGCGCCAGCGAGGCATTGAATTGCGGCAAGGCACGCAAGGCGTTGACCACGGCCTTCATCAGAAAGGCCAGCAGGGTCAGCTTGACACCGCGCTTGGCGGCCTCGTCCAGCATCGACTTGCGGAAGGCCTCCAGGTCAGTGATGTCGGCCTCGTCGAACTGGGTGACGTGCGGCGCGGTGACCCAGTTGCGGTGCAGGTTGACCCCGGTCAGCTTCTTGATGCGTGACAACACCTGGCTGTCGATCTCGCCGAACTGGGCGAAGTCGACCTGGGGCGCGGTCGGGATGGCGAGGCCGGAGCTACCGCCCATGTCTTCGCTGCGCGGTCGGGCCAATGCCACCTTGACCCAGTTCTGGACGTCTTCTTTCAGGATGCGGCCGTGCGGGCCGCTGCCCTCGATGCGGCAGAGGTCGGCGCCCAGCTCGCGGGCGAAGCGGCGCACCGACGGGCTGGCGTGGGCCGGTTTGCCAGCGCAGACTTGGACGCTGGCAGCGACCGGGTCGGGGCGGTGTTTAGGCGGGATATGGGTCGGCACTTCCGGGGCCGGGTGCGACGGCGGCGGCACGGTGGCGACGGCCGTCGCAGCCGGCGGGGTGAATGAGGTCACCACCGGGGCCGCCGTAGCCGGGGCGTCGGCGCTGGCGGTATCCATCAGCAGGATAAGCGAGCCTTCCGACACCTTGTCGCCGACCTTCAGCTTGATCTCCTTGACCGTGCCGGCGAACGGCGCCGGGATGTCCATGGCCGCCTTGTCGGATTCCACGGTCATGATCGAGGCGTCGGCGGCCAGGCTGTCGCCGGGCTTGACCATGATCTCGATAACCTCGACTGCCTTGAAGTTGCCGATGTCGGGGACGATGACTTCCTTGATGCTCATGATCTCGTCTCCCTTAAACGTTGACCGGGTTGGCCCGGTCGGCGTCTATGCCGTATTTCTTGATGGCTTCGGCAGCCTTCGCGGCGGCAATCGCGCCGTCGTCGGCCAGGGCCTTGAGCGCGGCCAGCACGACGTAATGACGGTCGATCTCGAAGAAGCGGCGCAAGGCCTCGCGCGAGTCGGAGCGGCCGAAACCGTCGGTGCCCAGGGTCACATAGCGGCGCTGGACGTAGGGCCGGATCTGATCCGGGAAGGCGCGGATGTAGTCGGTCGAGGCGATGATCGGGCCTTCGGTTTTGTCCAGACACTGCTCGACGTAGCTCAACTTCTGTTTTTTGTCCGGGTGCAGCAGGTTCCAGCGGTGGGTTTCCTGGGCCTCGCGGCGCAGCTCGTTAAAGCTGGTGGCGCTCCAGACGTCGGCGGCGACGCCCCAGTCGGCTTCGAGCAGTTCGGCGGCGGCCATGACCTCGCGCAGAATGGCGCCGCTGCCCATGAGTTGCACGTGCGGTTTCTTTGTTTTGCCCTTGGCCTTGCCGCCTTCGCTCAGGCGATAGAGACCCTTGATGATGCCGGCCTCGGCGCCCTGGGGTAGTCCGGGGTGGCTGTAGTTCTCGTTCATCACCGTCAGGTAATAGAACACGTCTTCCTGTTCCTGGAACATCCGGCGCATCCCGTCCTGAATGATGACCGCCAATTCATAATGGAAGGTCGGGTCGTAGGACACGCAGTTGGGGATCAGCGCCGCTTGCAGATGGCTGTGACCGTCCTCGTGCTGCAAACCCTCGCCGTTCAACGTGGTCCGCCCCGCCGTGCCGCCGAGCAGGAAGCCGCGCGCGCGGGAGTCGCCGGCGGCCCAGGCGAGGTCACCGATGCGCTGGAAGCCGAACATCGAGTAATAGATGTAGAACGGGATCATCGGCACGCCGTTGGTGCTGTACGACGTCGCGGCGGCCAGCCAGGACGAGAAGGCGCCAGCCTCGTTGATGCCTTCTTCGAGTATCTGACCGCCCTTATCCTCGCGGTAATACATCACCTGGTCGGAGTCCACCGGCTCATAGAGTTGACCTGCCGAGGAATAGATGCCCACGGTGCGGAATAGCCCCTCCATGCCGAAGGTGCGGGCCTCGTCCGGGATGATCGGGACGATGTGGCGGCCCAGGGTCTTGTCGCGCAACAACGTGGTGAGGATGCGCACGAAGGCCATGGTGGTCGAGATAGAACGCTCGCCGGTGGCCTCCAGCATGGCCTGGAACGCTGACAGCGGCGGGGCCTCCAGAACGGCGGACTGGCGCTGGCGGCTGGGGATGTAACCGCCCAATTTTTCGCGCCGTTCGCGCAGGTATTTCATCTCGGCGCTGTCTTCGGCCGGGCGGTAGAACGGCAGCTTCTCCAGGTCTGCGTCGGAGATGGGAATATCGAAGCGGTCGCGGAAGGCGCGCAGGTCTTCCATGGCCATCTTCTTCTGCTGGTGGGTCGGGTTCTGGGCCTCGCCCGAGGCGCCCATGCCATAGCCCTTGACCGTCTTGGCCAGGATCACGGTGGGCTGGCCAGTGTGTTTGACCGCCGCCGCATAGGCCGCGTAGACCTTGTGCGGGTCGTGGCCGCCGCGATTCAGACGCCAGATGTCGTTGTCGGACATCGCCGCGACCATGTCCTTCAGCTCGGGATACTTGCCGAAGAAGTGCTCGCGCGTGTAGGCGCCGCCCTTGGCCTTGAAATTCTGGTATTCGCCGTCGACGCACTCTTCCATGCGCTTCTGCAACAGACCCTTGCTGTCCATGGCCAGGAGCGGATCCCAGTAGGAACCCCAGATCACCTTGAGCACATTCCAGCCGGCGCCTCGGAAGGCGGCCTCCAGTTCCTGGATGATCTTGCCGTTGCCACGCACCGGGCCGTCCAGGCGCTGCAAATTACAGTTGACCACGAAGATCAGGTTGTCCAGCTTTTCCCGCGAGGCCAGGGTGATGGCGCCCAGGGTCTCCGGCTCGTCGGTCTCGCCGTCGCCCAGGAAGGCCCAGACATGGCGGCCGGCGGTGTCGGCGATGCCCCGGTCATGCAGGTATTTGAGGAAGCGGGCCTGGTAGATCGCGGTGAGCGGGCCGAGGCCCATCGACACGGTGGGGAACTGCCAGAAGTCTGGCATCAGCCAGGGGTGCGGATAGGAGGGAATGCCGTGGCCGCCGGTTTCCTGACGGAAGTTGGCGAACTGCTCCTCGCTGATCCGGCCCTCGATGAAGGCGCGGGCGTAGATGCCGGGCGAGGAGTGGCCCTGGAAATAGACCAGGTCGCCGCCTCGGTCGCCTTCCGGTGCCCGGAAAAAATGGTTGAAGCCGACTTCATACAGGGTGGCGGCCGACTGATAGCTGGCGATGTGGCCGCCCACGCCGGGCGCTTTTTCGTTGGCGCGCATCACGCAAGCGACAGCGTTCCAGCGGATCAGGGTCTTGATCCGGCGCTCCAGGGCGGTATCGCCCGGATGCTTTTCCTGAAGGTGAACCGGGATGGTGTTCACATACGCCGTGGTGGCGTTATAAGGCAGATAGGCGCCGGACCGACGGGCCTTGTCGATCAGCCGTTCGAGCAGGTAGTGAGCGCGCTCGGGGCCTTCTTGTTCGATGACCGCGGCCAGGGCGTCCAGCCACTCGCGGGTTTCCTGCGGGTCGAGATCGGGGGAATGGTGCGACATGTTAGGGTTTCTCCGGATGGTGCGCCGGGTCAACCGCGCTGGCTAGCCGCCGGCGTAGGTTCCCGGTTAGAAGATTATCGGTTTCGTGAAACAATTGAGCCATTAACGGTGGCGAATTATCGAGGCGGGCGAGCCTTAAGTCAATTCAATACAGATTATTCGATTTTTTAATACTAAAGGATGGCTAATGGCTAAACAGTCACATACCGAAGCGCATTTTCCGAAGCTGGTCGAGCAGGCCGACACCCTCATACAACGCCCTCCGCGAACCCGTCATCTGCTGACAGTGCTGCCCGCTGGCAAGGATTGGCATGACGCGCCGGAACATTCCCTGGCCCTGATGGCCTTGCAGCGGCAACGCAAAAAAGCGGATGCGCTCGGCAAACAGCCGCTGACCCTCGAATTACCCGGTGGCTGCCTGACCTCGTGGTTGCGGCTGGACGCCAGGCAGTCGGCCTTCGAGCGTCAGACTTTGTTGCGCAAGGCGCTCAAGCCATTGCTCGACGAGCAGCCGGAGGAGCTCGAAATTGCTGTTTTTGGCGACACTGCCTTTCGCGCCGCGATGGCGCGCGAAGCCGTCTATGTGGCCTGGCTGAACAATGCCGACCTGCCCAACTGGAAGGCTGACCGCACGCCATCGGCGTTGACACGGATCGTGGTCCACGGTGCTAAAAGCCGCGATGGTATGGCCCGCGAACGCGCCCTGGCCGAGGGCAACAGCCTGTGCCGAGAACTCACCATAGCGCCGCCCAACCTGCTCGCTCCGGCCAGCTACCGGGCGCGCATCCGGGCGCTGGCTGAGCAGCACGGCTGGGCAATCGAGGAATACGACATGAAGCGACTGAGGAAACTGAAGGCCGGTGCCTTCGTCGCCGTGGCGAGGGGCAGTGGCCATGAAGACGCGGCGATCGTCAGGCTCACCTACGGTGCGCCGGTGATGGGTGAGGGGAAAGGGGCGAGGAGTAAGGCCAAGGCCATCGCCCTGGTCGGCAAGGGCATCTGCTTTGACACCGGCGGTCATAACCTCAAGCCGGCGCGCTACATGCATAACATGCACGACGACATGAATGGCTCGGCGGTGGCCCTGGGTATCTTGCTCGCTGCCACCCGGCTCAAACTGAAGACCAACCTGGAGGTCTGGCTGGCCATTGCCCAGAACCACCTGAGCCCCGAGGCCTATACCCAGAATGAAATCATTACCGCCCTGAACGGCGTCACCATCGAGATCGTCCACACCGACGCCGAGGGCCGCATGGTCCTGGCCGATACCCTGACCCTGGCGGCGCGGGAGAAGCCGGCCACGATCATCGATTTCGCCACCCTGACCGGCAGCATGGCCGTGGCGCTGGGCGAGCGTATGAGCGGCGCGATCGCCAACCGCGACGACCTGGCGGCTCAGGCCGTCGCGGCCGGGTTGGCGAGCGGCGAGCGGGTGGTTGCCTTCCCTCTGCCCGAGGACTACGACGAGGCGCTGGACTCCCAGGTCGCCGACATCAAGCAATGCACACTGGAAGGCGAGGCCGACCACATCCTGGCCGCCCGCTTTCTAAGCCGCTTCGTGGACGACCGCCCCTGGTTGCATGTGGACCTGTCGAGCAGCCGCTGCAAGGGCGGGCTGGGCGCGGTAGGCTCGGACGTGACCGGATTCGGCGTGGCCCTGGGGCTGGAATTGCTGGATCGGCTGGCGGCTGGCCATTCGGCGCACGGGACGGCTGCCGCTGTGCGATAATTTCAGCAAAGCATCGACTTATTTCATCCAAATTATGTCCGGCAACACCCTCGGCAAGCTGTTCTGCGTCACCTCCTTCGGTGAGTCCCATGGCCCGGCAATCGGCTGCGTGGTCGATGGCTGTCCGCCCGGCATGAGCCTGTCGGCCGAGGACATCCAGCTTGACCTGGATCGGCGCAAGCCGGGCACCTCGCGCCATGTCACTCAGCGCCGGGAGTCCGACACGGTGGAAATCCTATCCGGGGTGTTCGAGGGCCAGACCACCGGCACGCCCATCGCCCTGTTGATCCGCAACGAGGATCAGCGCAGCAAGGATTATGGCAATATCGCCAACACCTTCCGGCCGGGCCACGCCGATTACACCTATTGGCAAAAATATGGCGTCCGCGATTATCGCGGCGGTGGCCGTGCCTCGGCCCGCGAAACGGCGGTGCGAGTGGCGGCCGGCGCTATCGCGAAGAAGTGGCTGTTCGAGAAATTCGGTACGGTGATTCGCGGTTACCTGGCCCAGCTCGGCCCGATCGAGATCGCTTTCAAGTCCTGGGCAAGCGTCGGCGAAAACAGTTTTTTCTCGCCCGACCCGGGTGCCGTGGCCGATCTGGAAAGCTATATGGACGACCTACGCCAGGCCGGCGATTCGGTCGGCGCACGCATCAATGTGGTTGCGGAAAGGGTGCCGGTCGGGCTGGGTGAGCCGGTCTACGACCGCCTTGATGCCGACATCGCCTATGCCATGATGAGCATCAACGCGGTCAAGGGCGTGGAAATCGGCGACGGTTTTCGCTGCGTCGCCCAAAAGGGTAGCGAACATCGTGACGAGCTGACCCCGGCGGGTTTTCTCTCCAACCATGCCGGCGGCACCCTGGGCGGCATCTCCAGCGGCCAGGACGTGCGGGTGTCGATGGCGGTCAAGCCGACCTCGTCGATTCGCATCCCCGGCCAGTCGATCGATATGGCGGGCCAGCCTACCGAGGTGGTGACCCATGGCCGGCACGACCCCTGCGTCGGCATTCGCGCCACCCCCATCGCCGAGGCCATGCTGGCCATCGTGCTGATGGATCATGCCCTGCGCCAACGCGCCCAGAATGCCGATGTGCGGTGTCCGACGCCTATTATTCCTTCTTCAGCCCATTAGCTAATCTTTAAAGGAGCGAAAAATGATCGAAAGCCACGACCTCTTCAATGAGTTTCCCGAACATACCGAGGCCATCCGCAAGCTGGTGCTGGTCAATGACGACTTCGTCAAGATGATGCGGGATTATGACGAGGTGGATCACAAGGTTCGGCGCATCGAACAGCGGGTCGATGCCGCCTCCCTGCTGTACGAGGAGGAATTGAAGCGTATGCGGGTCAGCCTCAAGGATCGGCTGTACAAGATGATTACTGCGGTTTGATTGCCCGACACTACCCCATCCCGGCCCGGAGCGACCCTCCGGGCCGTTTTGTTTACCCATGGCGAGATCGATGAGCCGAGTCCCCTACTGGCGTCTGTCCGGGTTTTATTTCTTCTACTTCGCCTTCGTCGGCGCCATGGCCCCGTACTGGGGGCTGTACCTGCGTTCGCTGACATTCAATGCCTTCCAGATCGGCGTGCTGATGTCGCTGCTACAGGTTATGCGCATCTTCGCGCCCAACATCTGGGGCCAGGTCGCCGATCGCACCGGTAAGCGGGTGGCCATCGTTCAGATTGCCGCGGCGGTCAGTCTGGTCTCGTTCGTTGGGGTGTTTCTCGGCACCGGGTTCTGGTGGCTGTTCGCGGTGATGAGCGTCATCAGCTTCTTCTGGAGCGCCTCGCTGCCACTGGTTGAAGCGACCACGTTGTCTCACCTGAAAGATCGTAGCGACCGTTATGGTCTGATCCGCCTGTGGGGCTCGGTCGGTTTCATCCTGGTGGTGGTGGGGCTGGGCGCGGCGCTCGATCATTGGCCGATCCGGCTGCTGCTCTGGGTCGTCATGGGTTTGCTGGTCGGCATCGTCCTGTTCGCCCGTTTTATCCCCGAGGCCGAGGCGGCCCAGTTGGAGACCGAGCAGGTCGCGCTCAAGGGCGTGCTGAGGCGGCCCGAGGTGGTAGCGCTGCTGGTTGCGGCGATGCTGATGGCTGCCGCCCATGGTCCGTATTACACCTTCTTCACCATCCACCTGGTCGATGCCGGCTACAGCAAGACCGCAGCCGGTTGGCTATGGGCCCTGGGGGTGATCTGCGAGGTCGGCGTGTTCATGGTCATGCCGAGGGTGCTCAAGCGGGTCCGGCCGGAGACGGTGCTCCTGGCGTCGCTATTCGCGGCGGCGATTCGGTTCCTGCTGATCGGCTGGTTTGTCGATAATTTGCCCTTGCTGTTGCTGGCCCAGTGGCTCCATGCCCTAACCTTCGCTGCCTATCACGCCGCCGCCATCGGCCTAGTGCACCGCCATTTTCGTGGCAAGAATCAGGCGCGCGGCCAGGCGCTCTACAACAGCTTGGCCTTCGGCGTCGGAGGTTCCATCGGCAGCCTGTATTCGGGCGCGGCCTGGCAGACGCTGGGTGGTGCCCAGACCTACACGATTGCTGCGGCCTTTGCCCTGGCCGGGGCGGCAGTGTTTCATTTTTGGGGTCGCGCCGCGCGGCCGGCTGGCGGGTAACGACTGGCCGGGGATGGCCAGGATATGAAATAATTCCACCTCTTTATCAAGTATTGGTCACGCTCAAGCCATCATGCTCCGCACTCTTTATGACAAACTTTGGGACGCCCACGTCGTTCATGTGGAACCCGATGGCATGACCCTGCTCTATATCGACCGGCAACTGGTCCATGAAGTGACCAGCCCGCAGGCCTTCGAGGGCCTCAGGATCAATGGCCGCAAACCTTGGCGGGCCGATACCATCCTGGCGACGCCGGACCACAACGTGCCGACCGTCAATCGTCGGGCCGGGATCGCCGACCCGGTGTCCCGAATTCAGGTCGAGACGCTGGACGCCAATTGCCGCGATTTCGGCTTGACCGAGTTCGCTATGAACGATCCACGTCAGGGCATCGTTCATGTCATCGGTCCGGAACAGGGCTTTACCCAGCCCGGCGTGACCCTGGTGTGCGGCGATTCCCATACCAGTACCCACGGCGCCTTCGCCGCCCTGGCATTCGGTATTGGCACCTCGGAGGTCGAACATGTGATGGCGACCCAGTGCCTGTGGCAGAAGAAATCGAAGGTCATGCTGGTCAAGGTGGACGGCGTCCTGGCCAAGGGCGTGACCGCCAAGGACATCGCCCTGGCGATCATCGGCCGGATCGGCACCGCCGGCGGCACCGGTCATGCCATCGAATTCGGCGGCTCGGCCATCCGCGCCCTGTCCATGGAGGGCCGCATGACCCTGTGCAACATGGCTATCGAGGCTGGCGCGCGGGCCGGTATGGTGGCGGCCGACGACAAAACCATCGACTACATGCGGGACCGGCCCTATGGCCCGAAAGGCGAGCAGTGGCAAGCGGCTGTGGCCTACTGGCGCACCCTGGTGTCCGACCCGGGCGCGCGGTTCGACGCGCTGGTGGAATTGAACGCGGCCGAGATCAGGCCGCAGGTTACCTGGGGCACCTCGCCCGAGATGGTGGCGGCGGTGGACGGGCGGGTGCCTGACCCGACCGAGGCGCCCAATGCGGTGAAAAAGGCCGATTGGGAACGCGCCCTGCGCTATATGGGTCTCAAGGCCCATACCCCGATTTCCGAGATTGCCCTGGACAAGGTGTTCATCGGTTCTTGCACCAATTCCCGGATCGAGGATATATGGGAAGCGGCCGAGGTGGTCAGGGTCCTGGCCGGCGCCGGCCGCAAGGTGGCGGCCAACGTAAAACTGGCCCTGGTGGTGCCGGGCTCCGGTCTGATCAAGGCCCAGGCCGAGGCGGAGGGGTTGGATGTGATCTTCCGCGAGGCGGGTTTCGAATGGCGCGAGCCGGGCTGTTCCATGTGCCTGGCGATGAATGCCGATCGTTTGGAAGCGGGTGAGCGTTGCGCCGCCACCTCCAACCGCAATTTCGAGGGGCGGCAGGGGCAGGGCGGCCGCACCCATCTGGTGAGTCCGGCCATGGCGGCGGCAGCGGCCATGTACGGGCATTTTGTTGATGTACGAGAGGTGATGTTATGACACCGAGGAAATTGATTATCCTGGGGGTGGCCAAATTGCTCCTGATTGCGGTCGCGTTTGGAGTCGTTTATAGCCTGTATGGCTGCAACACGGTTCAGGGTGTGGGCAGAGACATCGAAAAGGCTGGCACTACCATCGAACGGGCGGGCAGCCGGTAATGCGACCGTTTACCCAACATCGGGGCCGGGTGGCGCCGCTCGACCGCGCCAATGTCGATACCGATGCCATCATCCCCAAGCAGTTTCTGAAGTCGATCAAGCGCACCGGCTTTGGCCCCAACGCCTTCGATGAGTGGCGCTATCTCGACCACGGCGAGCCGGGCATGGACAACAGCAAGCGGCCGTTGAACCCGGACTTCGTGCTCAATCTGCCGCGTTATCAAGGCGCCAGCATCCTGTTGGCGCGCGAGAACTTCGGCTGCGGTTCGTCGCGCGAACATGCCCCCTGGGCGTTGGAGGATTATGGCTTCCGGGCCATCATCGCGCCGTCCTACGCCGACATCTTTTACAACAACTGCTTCAAGAACGGCATCCTGCCCATCGTGCTGCCGGCGGCTGTCGTGGACCAGATGTTCCAGGAGACGGCCGCCGCCGAGGGCTATAGCTTGACCGTCGACCTGGCGGCCCAGACCGTGATCACGCCGGGCGGTGAGGGTTTTGCCTTCGAGGTCGATGGCGAGCGTAAACATCGCTTGCTCAACGGTCTCGATGACATCGCCCTGACCCTGCAATACACCGATGAGATCAAGGCCTACGAGGCGCGGCGCGAACAGGTCTCGCCCTGGTTATTCAATTGATACCCAAGAAAGAAACACCATGAAAATCGCAATCCTGCCGGGTGACGGCATCGGTCCGGAGATCGTCGCCCAGGCGGTCAAGGTATTGGACGTCCTCAAGCAAGACGGCCTGAAGATCGAGATGGAATATGGCAACATCGGCGGCGCTGGTTATGACGCCGAGGGTGATCCGTTTCCGGAATCCACCCTGAAACTATCGCAGGCGGCCGACGCGGTGCTGCTGGGCGCGGTCGGTGGCCCGCAGTACGATACCCTGGATCGTCCGTTGCGCCCCGAGCGCGGCCTGTTGCGCATCCGCAAGGAACTCAACCTGTTCGCCAACCTGCGCCCGGCGCTGCTCTATCCAGAACTGGCCTCGGCCTCGACCCTGAAGCCCGAGGTGGTGTCCGGCCTGGACATCATGATCGTGCGCGAATTGACCGGCGGCCTGTACTTCGGCCAGCCGCGTGGCATTGAGGTTCGCAATGGCGAGCGGGTCGGCTTCAACACCATGATCTATTCTGAATCAGAAGTGCGCCGGGTCGCTCAGGTCGCCTTCGGCATCGCCATGAAGCGCGGCAAGCGGCTGTGCTCGGTGGAAAAGGCCAATGTGCTGGAATGTTCCGAATTGTGGAAAGAGGTCGTCGCCGATGTCGCCAAGGGCTATCCCGAGGTGTCGCTGTCCACCTTGTATGTGGACAATGCCGCCATGCAACTGGTGCGCAACCCCAAGCAATTCGACGTCATCGTCACCAGCAACCTGTTCGGCGACATTCTGTCCGACGAGGCGTCGATGCTGTCCGGCTCCATCGGTATGTTGCCCTCGGCCTCGCTGGACGAGAACAACAAGGGCATGTACGAGCCGATCCACGGCTCCGCCCCGGACATCGCCGGCAAGGATTTGGCCAACCCGCTGGCGACCATCCTGTCGGTGGCTATGATGTTCAAGTACACCTTCAACGACGAGGGCACCGCCGAGCGCATCGACAACGCGGTCAAAAAGGCGATCGCCCAGGGTTATCGCACCGGTGACATCTGGACCGAGGGCTGTAAGCGGGTATCCTGCGGCGCGATGGGCGATGCGGTGGTTGCCGCGCTATGATGAATTTCTGAGAGAGAGTAGGCAAATGAAACGTGTGGGTCTGATTGGCTGGCGGGGCATGGTGGGCTCGGTGCTCATGGGTCGGATGAAGGAAGAACGCGACTTCGACTCGATCGATCCGGTGTTCTTCACTACTTCTAATCCAGGCGGCAAGGGTCCGGACATCGGCAAGCCGGTGCCGCCGCTCAAGGATGCCAACAGCATCGACGAACTGAAGGCGATGGACATTATCATCACCTGCCAGGGCGGCGACTACACCAAGGAAATCTACCCCAAGCTGATGGCCAGCGGCTGGCAGGGCTACTGGATCGACGCGGCCTCGACCCTGCGTATGAAGGACGACGCCATCATCATCCTCGATCCGGTTAACAAGGGCGTCATCCAGGACGGCCTCGCCCACGGCATCAAGACCTATGTCGGCGGCAACTGCACGGTCTCGCTGATGCTGATGGCCATCGGCGGCCTGTTCGACGCCGGGCTGGTCGAGTGGGTTTCACCGCAGACCTATCAAGCCGCCTCCGGCGCCGGCGCCCGTAATATGCGCGAGCTGCTGCAACAGATGGGCGCGGTGAACGCCGAGGTGAAGCCGCTGCTGGACGACCCGGCCTCGGCGATTCTGGAGATAGACAAGAAGGTCACTGACTTCCTGCGTTCAGACCGTTATCCCGTGGCCGCCTGGCCAGTGCCGTTGGCCGCTTCGCTGATCCCGTGGATCGACGTGCAACTGGAATCCGGGCAGTCCAAGGAGGAGTGGAAGGCCCAGGTCGAGGCTAACAAGATACTCGGCCGCTCCGATCGGCAGATTCCCATCGATGGCCTGTGCGTGCGGGTCGGTTCGATGCGTTGCCACTCCCAGGCGCTGACCATCAAGCTGAACAAGGACGTGCCGCTGGCTGAAATCCACAGCCTGATTGCCGCCCATAACGACTGGGTGAAGGTAGTGCCGAACGAGCGCCAGATCACCATGGAACAACTGACCCCGGCCGCCGTCACCGGCACCCTGACCGTACCGGTCGGCCGGATGCACAAGCTCACCATGGGGCCGCAATACCTCGGCGCCTTTACCGTGGGCGACCAGTTGTTATGGGGCGCGGCTGAACCATTGCGGCGAATGTTGCGCATCCTGCTGACGGCATGACCGTCATGAAAACGACCACATTCCTTCATGGAATGTCGCGCGGACAGCGGCCCGCTGGAAGAATTCCATTGAAAAATAAGCAGGTTCGATGCTAACGTAATCCCACTTTCAGAAAGATTACCTAACCCTATGAGCAAGCTCGGGAATATCAGGACGATGTGGTGCGCGATGAGCGCGATGCGACAGGACAGGGGAATAATGATGAAAAGAGTATTTAGGATCAGCAGCTTACTGGCAGTCTTATTGCTGATGTCCAGTGAGGTTATGGCGGCCGGTCTGGGTAAGTTGTCGGTGTCCTCGGCGCTCGGGCAGCCGTTGCAGGCTGAAATCGAACTGCTTGCGGTCCAGTCGGAAGACATCGCCACTGTGGAGGCCAAGCTGGCCAGCGCCGATGCCTATCGTCAGGCTCATGTCGATCGCTCGTCGGTACTCTCAGGTCTGAACTTTTCCATCGGAAAACGCGCCAATGGCCAGCCGGTGGTGCGTATCACCTCAGCCGCGCCGATCAACGACCCATTCGTCGACCTGCTGGTTGAGTTGAACTGGAGTTCCGGTCGTATCCTTCGTGAATATACGGTGCTGCTGGATACGGCAACGAACCCTGTGGCCGAGGCCGAACAAGAGGTATTAGCCAAGGTTGCGCCCACGGTAAGCGGGTCGGCGGCCCCGGTGCCTGCGCTGCCCGCGACCGCGACTGAAAAGCAGGGCGCCAAGGGCGCAAGCCAGGAGCGGCGGACCTATGGCCCGGTGAAGTCCGGGGAGACCTTACAAGGCATCGCCGGTAAGTTGCTGCCGGCCAACGTGTCCCTGGACATGATGATGGCCAGCCTTTACCACGCCAATCAAGGCGCGTTCGCCCAGAAGAACATGAATCTGCTCAAGAAAGGGCAGGTCTTGTCTGTGCCGGACCGCGATACGGTGATGCGTCTGTACAGTCCGAACCAGGCTAAACAATTAATCCAGGAGCAGTCCTCAGCCTGGCACTCGATGCAGAATCGCCTGGCCGATCAGGCGATGCGGTCGCCGGCCGCGCAGGTTAAGGAGCAATCTGCCGAATCCGGTAAGGTCGCGCCGGCCCAGACTGCGGAAAAACCGCCCGCACCGCCGGTGACCAAGGATGTCTTAAAGCTTTCCAAGGGCCAGCCAGCCAATGCCTCGGCGGACCCGCGCCTTCACGATCTGGAAACAGAGGTCACGGCCAAGAACCGGGAACTGCAAGACGCGCAAGATCGAATCAGGCAATTGGAAAAGACGGTTCAGGACCTGATGCAACTGAAGTCTCAACAAGGTGGCCAAAAGGCCGAACCGGTAGCGGGTCAACCGACTGCGGCGGCGCCGGAGGCCAAACCAATGCCGAGGCCGCATGTTGCGCCGCCTGCTGTACCGGAGGAGCCTGGTTTCCTGAGCGTCTTGCTGGCCAGCCCGCTTTATATTGCCGGTGGCCTGGCGGCGCTGCTATTGGCTGGCTTGTTTTGGTTATTTACGGTGAGCAATCGCCGGCGCAAGGGTCTGTCCAACTTCGAGCAAAGCATTATGACCGGAGGCGATCAGTTCAAGACCTCCATCTTTAAGACGACTTCCGGCGCCAAGACCGAACACGGCGCCGCCACCCAATCCGGCGCGACCACGGATTTCAGCCGTCTAGGTTTGGGTTCGATCGACAGCCATGAAGTGGACCCGATCGCTGAAGCCGAAGTCTATATGGCCTATGGCCGGGACGCACAGGCGGAGGAGATACTCAAGGATGCACTGGCGAAGGAGCCGCGTCGCCACGAGATCGCGCTGAAGTTGCTAGAGATTTATGCGGCCAGGCAGGATAAGGCGAGCTTCGAAACCCAGGCTAGCGAGTTGTATGCCGATCTTGGCGATCCGGCCAACGACATGTGGCAGAAGGCGGCCGAGATGGGCCGTACCATAGACCCGGACAATCCCTTGTATCGTATGTTTGGCGAGGCGCCAAGTCGCTCGATCGAGACCGATCGCGATCAAACCGACGCTACGACCGAACGGTTGGTGGAAGCCCCCGCCGTCGAGCGCCAGCCGGAAATCGCCAGTACCCTAGGGGCGGCGGTTGAATCGGCGTCAGAAGCGCATGAGACTGGACTCGATTCGTCGGCCCAGGTTGAGCCGACGACTAATGTAATGGGCCAGGCTGAACCCTTGGTAAAACTTGCAGCCGACGACATGACGCTGGATTTCGAACCTGAGCCGAGCGCTGATGCGCTCGCTTTCCGGCCCGACCAGAACGAATTCGACCCGGCGGTTGCGGCGTTTCCCTCATTTGGCACGGAAGTCACAGCGGCGGTCAGCGGTACGGCCGAAAATAGTATTCCGGCGGCCACCGAGACTGAATCGCCGGTTGAACACAATGAGGAGTTGAGCGATCTAGACCTGATGCCGGAGTCTCTGGATATAACCACGAGCGTCGCGCCGGTCGTACCTGAGCCCGCTGGCGGACCGCTCAAACAGGATATGGCGGTAAAACTGCCGGACCTGGACTTCTCCGGGCTGGACCTGGAATTGGCCGAGACTCCCGAGTTGCCGACCGAAACGGCCGTTGCCCAGCCGGTGGCCGAGATTGCGGCGCCTGTAGCCGCCGATTCGAATCTGTTCGAAGAGGCTAGTACCAAACTTGACCTGGCCAAGGCCTATCTCGAAATGGGCGATAAGGAAGGCGCTCGCGAGATATTGAGCGAGGTCCTCAAAGATGGCGATAGCCAGCAACAAGAGGCGGCCAGGGCGCTGATGGCCGAGATCGGGTAATTGCATCCGTCGCTAAGGATCGCGCTTTACGTCCTTTCAGCCCTGGCCTTGCCGGGGCTGAGTTTTTTGGGCCTGGCGTTGATCGCCGCGCTATTCCCGGTCTTGTTCCACAGCCATTGGGCTGGCGCCTGGCGCTTGATTCGGCGGACACGCTGGTTATTTCTGCTTCTGGGCGTTGGTTATGCCTATAGCCTGCCTGGCCCAGCGGCCATTTCCCAACTGGCCGATTGGTCGCCCTCCTTGCCGGGGCTCTGGCTAGGGGGAACCCAGATGCTGCGTTTGTTCTTACTGCTGTGGTTGCTCGATGGCCTGGTCATCTCGATGGGCGAGGCCCGTTTGATGACCGGTTTGCATGGTCTGTTTTCACTGGCCAGGGGTGTGGGTTTTCCGGTCGAACGCAGCACGGTTCGACTCGGGCTGACGCTCCAGACTATGGAGGGCAATCTGGGTAGGCGGCGTAGTTTACGCGTGGCGTTGGCCAGCCTGAACGAGCCAGCATCCGGCACTGACCATTTTGCTATCAGGCCTATGCCCTGGCGGGCGCAGGATTCGATTATGTTGCTGGTCGCGCTGGCGGTTCTGGTTGGCATATGGCGCGCATAGTCCTTGGCCTGGAGTATGACGGTCGAGCCTTTCATGGCTGGCAGACCCAGCCGGGCGGCAATACCGTGCAGGACCATCTCGAACGGGCCTTGTCCCAGGTTCATGGCGCGCCCATTGCCACCATTGTGGCCGGGCGGACCGATGCCGGGGTCCATGCCAGCGCTCAGGTGGTCCATTTCGACAGCCTGCACTCGCGCCCTGAATCGGCCTGGGTTCGAGGCGTCAATGCGCTGTTGCCAGCCAGCATCGCGGTGCTCTGGGCGCAGGAAACCGGGCCGGAGTTTCATGCCCGCTTCTGCGCCCGCGAGCGGGCTTACCGCTACCTCCTGCTCAACCACCCGGTGCGGCCAGCGGTTATGGCGGGGCGGGTGGGCTGGGTCCATGCCGAGCTGTATCTGCCGGCCATGGCCGAGGCCGGCCTGGCGCTGCTGGGTAGCCATGACTTTTCGGCGTTCAGGGCCGCCGCGTGCCAGGCCAAATCGCCGGTCAGAGAACTGCGCCAAATTGGTGTCGAGCGGCATGGCCACTATGTGATATTCAATTTTCGCGGCAACGCCTTCCTGCACCATCAGGTTCGCAATATGGTCGGCGCCCTGGTCTGGGTGGGTCTTGGCCGCCGGCCAGTGAGCTGGATCGGTGAATTGCTGGCCTCTCGGGATCGTACCCAGGGTGCGGCCACCTTTGCCCCGGATGGTCTCTATCTGGTCGACGTGCGCTACGATGCGCAATGGAATCTACCTGCCTTCGACCATAGAACGCTGCCTCTGTCATGAGAACACGGATCAAGATTTGCGGCATTACCCGCATCGAGGATGGCCTGGCCGCTGCTGGCGCTGGCGCCGATGCCATCGGCCTGGTCTTTGCCGAGTCAAGTCCGCGCCGGGTCGATATAGACCTAGCGGTTCGGATTGCCCATACCTTGCCGCCCTTTGTCGCTGTCGTTGCCTTGTTTGTGAACCCGACCTCGGCCGAGGTGAATGAAGTTATTCGCCACCTCGGGCCAGACCTGCTGCAATTTCATGGTGAGGAAACGCCGGCCTTTTGCCAGTCATTCGGCCGGCCTTTTCTGAAGGCGGCACGGGTCAGACCAGACCTGGATTTGCTACAATATGCCGCTGATTTTGCCGCTGCGCGGGGGCTTTTGCTCGATGCCTATACACCAGGCGCCCACGGCGGCGCCGGCCGCCGCTTCGACTGGTCGCTGATCCCCGCCGAATTGTCATTGCCGGTGATCCTGGCCGGCGGCTTGGCGCCTGGCAATGTAGCCGCTGCGGTGCGCCGAGTGCGGCCCTGGGCGGTCGATGTCTCCAGCGGCGTCGAGGTCGCCAAGGGCGTCAAGGACGCAGCAAAAATTTTCGCTTTCATCAAGGAAGTTCAGAATGCAGATGTATGACCTGCCCGATGCCCAGGGCCACTTTGGCCCCTACGGCGGCGTGTTTGTCGCCGAGACCCTGGTGGCCGCGCTCGACGAACTCAAGCGTGAGTACGAAGTCGCCCGCCATGATCCGGATTTCCTGGCCGAATACCGCCACGAACTCAAGCACTACGTCGGCCGCCCTAGCCCCATCTATCACGCCCGGCGCTGGTCCGAGGCGCTCGGCGGGGCGCAAATCTACCTCAAGCGCGAAGATCTCAACCATACTGGTGCGCACAAGATCAACAACACCATCGGCCAGGCCCTGCTGGCCCGACGCATGGGCAAGAAACGGGTGATCGCCGAGACCGGCGCCGGCCAGCACGGTGTCGCCTCGGCCACGGTCGCCGCCCGTTATGGCATGGAATGCGTGGTCTACATGGGTTCGGAAGACATCAAGCGGCAGTCGCCCAACGTGTTTCGGATGAAGCTATTGGGCGCCAAGGTGGTGGCGGTCGAATCCGGCTCCAAGACCCTCAAGGACGCGCTCAACGAGGCCATGCGCGACTGGGTCACCAATGTCGAATCCACCTTCTACATCCTCGGCACCGCCGCCGGCCCGCACCCGTACCCGATGCTGGTGCGCGATTTCCAGCGGGTCATCGGCGACGAATGCCTCACGCAGATGCCCGAGATGATCGGCCGCCAGCCGGATGCGGTGATCGCCTGCGTCGGCGGCGGCTCCAACGCCATCGGCATCTTCTACCCCTATATCCCGGTCGATGGCGTGCGCCTGATCGGCGTCGAGGCCGGCGGTCGCGGCATCCGGACCGGTCAGCACGCCGCGCCGCTGTCCGCTGGCACGCCCGGCGTGCTGCACGGTTTCCGTAGTTATTTGATGCAGGACGGCAACGGCCAGGTTATCGAGACCCACTCCATCTCCGCCGGTCTCGACTACCCCGGCGTCGGCCCCGAACACGCCTGGCTGAAGGACAGTGGCCGCGCCGAATACGTCAGCATCGACGACGACGAAGCCTTGGCGGCCTTCCACAACCTGTGCCGCTACGAAGGCATCATCCCGGCCCTCGAATCGAGCCATGCCCTCGCCCACGCCGCCCGGATTGCACCGGCCATGGGCAAGGATAAGGCGCTGCTGGTCAACCTGTCCGGGCGCGGCGACAAGGACATCGACACCGTTGCCCGGCTTTCTGGAATCGAACTCTGATATGTCGCGTATCGCCGCCACCTTTACCGCGCTCAAAGCGCAAAACAAAAAAGCCCTGATTCCCTTCATCACGGCCGGTGACCCGGCGCCCGACCGTACTGTGCCGCTGATGCACGCGCTGGTCGCCGGCGGCGCCGACATCCTGGAATTGGGGGTGCCGTTTTCCGACCCTATGGCCGATGGCCCGACCATCCAGCGGGCTTCTGAGCGGGCGCTGAAACACGGCGTCGGCCTCAAGGATGTGCTGGCTATGAGCGCCGAGTTTCGCCAGACTAATGCCAGCACGCCGGTGGTGCTGATGGGTTATGCCAATCCGATCGAGGCCATGGGCTGGGACGCCTTCTGTGGCGCCGCCGCCCAGGCCGGCGTCGATGGTGTGCTGACGGTGGATTATCCGCCCGAGGAATCGGCCGAATTCGCGGCGAAATGCGCCGCCGCCGGGCTGGATAATATCTACCTACTGGCGCCGACCACGCCGGTCGAGCGCATTGCGACGGTAGCAAAATTGGCGCGTGGCTTCATCTACTATGTCTCACTGAAAGGCGTGACCGGGGCAGCGACCCTGGACCTCGCCGAAGTCGCTGCGCATTTGCCCGCCATCCACGCCGCGACCGGCCTGCCGATAGGCGTTGGTTTTGGCATTCGCGACGCCCAGACGGCACGACAGGTGGCCGAGGTTGCGGACGCGGTGGTGATCGGCAGCCGCATCGTGCAGGAGATCGAAAACTCGACACCCGAGACCATGCTGAATAACGTGAAGAATTTCGTGGCCGGCGTGCGCGCCGCCCTGGATAAATAAGGTCGAGACCATGAGCTGGTTCCAGAAAATCATTCCGCCCAAGATTCAGCGTCGTGTCCAGGCCGCCCGCAAGGTTGTGCCCGAGGGCTTGTGGAGCAAGTGCGCAGCGTGTGAGGAAGTGCTTTATCGTGCCGAGTTGGAAAAACATCTCGATGTCTGTCCGAAGTGCGGCCACCACAACCGGGTTGGCGCCCGTCAGCGGCTGAACTATTTTCTGGATGAGGATGGACGTAAGGAAATCGGCGCCAATGTATTGCCGGTGGATAGCCTGAAGTTCAAGGACAGCCGGCGTTATACCGACCGGCTCACGGAAGCGACCAAGGCAGTAGAGGAGACCGATGCCCTAGTGGCGATGCAGGGCACGGTACTCGGTCAGCCGGTAGTCGCAGTCGCCTTTGAGTTTCGCTTCATGGGTGGTTCCATGGGCTCGGTAGTTGGCGAGCGCTTCACCCGCGCGGTCAAGGCTGCGCTGGCGGGCAAGCGGCCTTTCGTCTGTTTTTCGGCCAGTGGCGGGGCGCGGATGCAGGAAGGACTGCTATCGCTGATGCAGATGGCCAAGACCGCTGCGGCGCTGACCCAGCTTTCCGCGCATCGCCTGCCGTTCATCTCGGTGCTCGCTGATCCGACCATGGGCGGCGTCTCCGCCAGCTTCGCCATGCTGGGCGATGTCATCATCGCCGAACCCAATGCGCTGATCGGCTTTGCCGGCCCACGGGTGATCGATCAGACAGTGCGGGAGAAGTTACCCGAGGGTTTTCAACATGCCGAGTTCTTGCTGGAACATGGCGCCCTGGACCTGATCGTCGATCGCCGCGAGATGCGCACCACGATCGCCAATCTCGCGACCCAGTTGATGCGCCGGCCGGCCGTCGCCTAGATGCGCTTGCCGGATTGGCTGGCCCTGCTGGAAGGCCGCCACCCGAAAGCAATCCAGCTCGGTCTCGAACGGGTTGGCCGGGTGTGGTTGGCCCTTGGCGTTGCAGTCGATTTTCCCATCATCACGGTGGCCGGCACCAACGGCAAGGGTTCGGTCTGCGCCTATCTCGAAGCCATATTGACGGCCGCCGGCTACCGGGTCGGTCTTTATACCTCACCCCATATCCTGCGCTTTAACGAGCGTATCTATCTCGCCAGCCAGGAGGCCGAAGATGTGGCCATCGTGCAGGCCCTGAGCGTGATCGAACAAGCGCGTGGCGACACGCCGCTGACCTATTTTGAACAGACGACGCTGGCCGCCATGTGGTTGTTCTGTCAGGAGAAGATCGATGTCGTAATACTGGAGGTCGGCCTCGGCGGTCGCTTGGATGCGGTGAACTTGTTTGCTGCTGATTGCGCCGTGGTCACGCCGGTGGACCTGGATCACTTGGATTATCTCGGCCCCAACCGGGAGACTATCGGCCATGAAAAGGCCGGGATTTTCCGCGCGAATCGGCCCGCCGTATGCGGTGACCGCAATCCTCCGGACAGTCTGATCGCCCGCGCTCATGACTTGGCCATCCCACTGTTGCTGCTTGGCCGTGATATCGCAGTCGAGCGGCAGCCGAACGATTGGCTCTGCCGGGTCGAGGACACGGTCTATCCAGCCTTGCTCTATCCGGCTATGTTGGGCGCCTATCAGCAGGAAAACGCGGCGACCGCCATCGCCGCCCTCTATTGCCTGCGGCGGAAGTTGCCAGTGCCGGTGACCGCGATCCGGCAGGGCGTGGTTCAGGCCCGTCTACCGGGGCGCTTCCAGATCGTCGGCAGCGCGCCTTTGCGGATACTGGATGTGGCGCATAATCCCCATGCGGCGCGGGCCCTGGCTGGCAATCTGGCGGCGCTGCCGCGTTCTGGGCGGCGGCTGGCGGTGTTTGCAATATTGGCGGACAAAGATGCCGGGGCGGTGATCGACGCCCTGGCCGAGCAGTTCGATCATTGGCACCTGGCTGGACTGTCCGGACCCAGGGGACGGGCGGCGACACAACTGGCGGAGCAGTTCGCAGCCAGGCGACTGCCCATCTCCATCCATACCGATGTGGCCTCGGCCTGGCAAGCGGCCTGCCATGAAGCCAAGGCCGCTGATACAATCGCAGCCTTCGGTTCTTTCCACACTGTCGCCGAGGTCATGGCGCTTATTTCAGGCAAATCAGATGGCTGAGTCGTCTCCTTCTCCCGAACAACTGGCCTTGCGCCGCAGTGCGCGGCGGCGTCTGCTCGGCGCTATCGCCCTGGCCTTGTTGGCAGTCGTCGTCCTGCCTATGGTGTTCGATCCGGAACCCAAACCCATGGGCAGTAACGTGGAGGTTCGCATTCCGGGGCAGAGTACGCCGTTCGAGCCGGCCGCTCCGATGACCGCTCCGCAACCTGCCGAGGCCACGCCCGCGCCCGATGGCGCGACCGTCTTGCCTGAACCGGAGCCGCCGAGCGAGACGGTAAAATCCGCGCCCGACCAACATCTGCCAACCGTGGCCCAAGGCAAGCCTATGGAGAAACCCAAGGCAGTCGACAAACCGATGGCGTCGCGCCAGCCGAAGCCAGTTGAAGTCAAAGCCGAGGCCAAGCCGGCCCGCGCCGATCGAGGCTATCTGCTGCAATTAGGCTCATTCGCCAGCGAGGCAAACGCCAGGCAATCGGTCGCCCAGGCCAAGGCGGCTGGATTTAAGGCGTCGGCAGTCAAGATCGCCGGGCAGTTCAAGGTCCGTGTCGGCCCTATCGCCGATAAGGCGCAGGCGCAGGACTATCAAGCTAAGCTGAAGGCCAAGGGCCTAGCCGCGGTGCTGATCGAATGACTGCGATCGACTGGATCGCCCTCGCAATCGTGCTTGGTTCTCTGGCTACCGGGCTGATGCGCGGCTTTATCCGCGAGGCGTTTTCCCTAGCTGCCTGGGTGGTCGCTTTTTTCGCCGCACAGATGTTTTCGCCGGCCGTTGCCGCATTTATTCCGGGGATCGGCCAGGAGGGTTTACGTCATGCTGCGGCGGTGGTCATTATTTTTGTGCTGGTTCTGATCCTGGCCCAGTTGTTGGCCACCTCGTTGGCCAAACTCACCCATGTCGTCGGCCTGGGCGGGCTAGATCATCTGCTGGGCATGTTCTTTGGTCTGCTTCGCGGCGCCGCATGGCTGATTTTCTTGACCCTGCTGGCCGGGCTCACCGCGTTGCCGCGCTCAAGCGCCTGGCAGGAATCGGCGGTCGGCGGTCCTGCCACGGCTGCGGCCGAACGGGTTATTCCCTGGCTGCCGCATGACTTGGCGGCCCTGATTCGATTTCGATAGGATGAACTGACATGTGCGGAATCGTCGGCATCGTTTCCGGTCAACCGGTCAACCAGCTTCTGTATGACGGTCTGCAACTGTTGCAGCATCGTGGTCAGGATGCCGCCGGCATCGTCACTATGGACGGCTGCAAGTTTCATATGCACAAGGACACGGGCATGGTGCGGGACGTGTTCCGCACCCGCGACATGCGCAACCTGGTCGGTAACGTTGGCATCGGTCATGTCCGCTATCCCACCGCCGGTTCGGCCGCGAGCCCGGCTGAGGCGCAGCCTTTCTACGTCAATTCCCCCTTCGGCATCGTCCTGGGCCACAACGGCAACCTGACCAATACCGAGGCATTACAGCAAGACATGTTCATGGAGGATCTGCGCCACGTGAACACCAGCTCGGATTCCGAGGTCCTGCTCAACGTCCTGGCCCATGAACTCCAGGAGGCGGTGCAAGGCCATCGCTTGACCGTTGACGATGTCTTCAAGGCGGTAGCCGGGGTGCATCGCCGTTGCCAAGGCGCCTATGCCGTGGTGGCCATGATCGCCGGCTTTGGCCTGTTGGCCTTTCGCGATCCACATGGCATACGGCCGTTGGTCTTCGGCGTTCAGGTCGGCGCCGACGGCCAGAGCTGGATGGTGGCCTCGGAGAGCGTCGCGCTGGAGGCGACGGGCTTCAAGGTTCAAGGCGACGTAGCGCCTGGCGAAGCGATCCTGGTCACCCTGGATGGCGAGGTGCATAGCCGCGCCTGTACATCGAAGGTCGAGTTCACGCCCTGCATCTTCGAATATGTCTACTTCGCCCGTCCGGATTCGGTGATGGATGGCGCATCGGTCTACGAGACCCGTTTGCGGATGGGCGAGTATCTGGCCGACAAGATACGGACTCAGTTCAGCCACCTGAAGATCGACGTAGTCATCCCGATTCCGGATACCAGCCGGCCATCGGCCCTGCAACTGGCCAAGAAGCTGGATATTTCCTATCGCGAGGGGTTTATCAAGAACCGTTATATCGGTCGCACCTTCATCATGCCCGGCCAGTCGGTGCGCAAGCAGTCGGTGCGCCAGAAACTCAATGCCATGTCCATGGAGTTCCGGGGCAAGAATGTGCTCTTGGTGGACGATTCCATTGTGCGTGGCACCACGAGTCGGGAAATCATCCTGATGGCGCGCGATTCGGGCGCGCGGGCGGTGTATTTCGCCTCCGCCAGTCCGCCGGTCCGGTTCCCCAACGTTTATGGCATCGACATGCCGACCCGTGCCGAGTTATTGGCCAATGGCCGCACCGATGAGGAGATCGCCCGCGAGATCGGCGCCGATGCGGTGATCTACCAGGACCTCTCCGATCTCATCAAGGCGGTGCAAGAGGTAAACCCGAAACTCACCGCTTTCGATGCCTCTTGTTTCGACGGCAAGTACATCACTGGCGACGTGACCGAGGCCTACCTCGCCCGGCTAGAAGGGATGCGTAATGGCACCGTACCGGTCGCTTCTTCACCATCGACCCGACAAATGGACCTGAACCTGGCCTACGCCGATAGGAGCAATACCCATGACCAATAATCTCGATCTCGATACCCTGGCGGTCCGGGCCGGCACACTGCGGAGCCAATTTCAGGAACACTCCGAAGCGATGTTCCTGACCTCCAGCTTCGTGTTCGGTAGCGCGGCCGAGGCCGCCGCCCGTTTCTCGGGCGCCGAGCCGGGCAACATCTACGCCCGGTTCACCAACCCCTCAGTCACCATGTTTGAGACCCGCCTGGCGGCGCTGGAGGGCGCCGAGCGTTGTGTGGCCTTCGCCTCGGGCATGGCCGCCATCCTGGCAACAGTGATGGGCCTGCTCAAGGCTGGCGAGCATATCGTGGCCTCGCGCTCGATCTTTGGCTCCACGATCCAACTGTTCAACAACATCCTGGGCCGCTTCGGGGTGACGACCAGCTTGGTTTCGCCGACAGAGCCGGAGGCCTGGCGGCGCGCCGCGCAGCCCAACACCAAGCTATTTTTTCTGGAGTCGCCGTCCAATCCGCTGACCGAGGTGAGCGACATCCGGGCGATTGCCGCCATTGCTCGCGAGTCGGGCGCTTGGCTGGCCGTGGACAACTGTTTTTGCACGCCGATCCTGCAACGGCCCCTGGAGATGGGCGCCGATATTGTCATTCACTCCGCCACCAAGTATCTGGACGGCCAGGGCAGGGTGCTGGGCGGGGCCGTGTTGGGTAGCAAGACGTTGATGGAGGGGGTGTATACCTTCCTGCGCACGGCGGGCCCGACCTTGTCCGCCTTCAATGCCTGGGTTCTGCTCAAGGGGATGGAAACACTGCCGATCCGCATGGCGGCCCATTCCCGCAATGCGCTTGAACTGGCGACCTGGCTGGAGGCGCAGCCCAAGGTCAGCCGGGTGCTGTATCCCGGTCTGCCATCGCATCCGCAACATGACCTGGCCATGGCGCAGCAAAGCACAGGCGGCGGCATCGTCGCCTTTGAGACGGTGGGTGGTAAAGAGGCGGCCTGGACGGTGATCGACCAGACCCGGCTGATGTCCATCACCGCGAACCTAGGCGATACCCGCACCACGATCACCCACCCGGCGAGCACCACGCACAGCCGCATGACCCCGGAACAGCGCGCCAATGCCGGCATCGGCGACGGCCTGATCCGGATTGCCGTGGGCCTGGAGTCGGTCGAAGACCTCAAACGCGATCTGGAGCGCGGTCTGGCCCTGATCTAGTCAGCCCGGCCAGTCCAGCAACCGGCAGCCGTCGCCGTCGCACCTGAGATAACCACCGGCCTCATACCAATCCGGCAAGATCCAGCGTTCGCGCTCGTGGCCATCGACCAGATGGCCATGGCGGGCCGGCCGGTGGGTGTGACCATGGATCAGCCGAGGGCAGGCATATTTCCGGAATGTTTCGGCAACGGTTTCCTGATTGACATCCATAGTCACCATGGTCTTGCTGCCCTTGGCGATGCTACTCTGATCGAGCATCTGGCTGGCCATGAGTCGGCGTTCGGCCAGCGGCCGGGCCAGCACGGCCTGCTGCCAGACTGGGTCGCGTACCTGGCGGCGGAATTGCTGATAGGCCAGATCGTCACTACACAGGCTATCGCCATGCATGAGCAGGGTAGGGGCGCCATGGAGGTCGATCAAGGCGGGTTCGGGCAAAAGGCGTGCGCTACTAGCCTGACAGAAGCCCTCGCCAAGCAGAAAATCCCGGTTGCCGTGCATGATGAAGATGGCCAGCCCGGCATCGGCCTGTCGGCGCAGAGCCTGACAGACTGCGCCAGGCAACGGCGAGGGCAGGTCGTCGTCGCCTACCCAGGTTTCGAACAAGTCGCCCAGAATGTAAAGCTGGCTGGCCTGGCCGGCCGGACCAGCAAGAAAGGCAAGAAAACGCTTCAGGGACGCCGGGTCATCCGGCGCAAGGTGCAGATCGGATATGAATAGGCTGGTATCAGCCCTCAACGACTTCCACCCGTTCGATCAGCACGTCTTCCATCGGTACGTCCTGGTAGCCGGCGCGCGAGCCGGTACGCACCTTCTTGATGGCATCCACCACGTCCATGCCGTCGGTCACCTTGCCGAATACGCAGTAGCCATAGCCCTGAGCGCTAGGCTCCCGGTAATCGAGAAAGTCGTTATCGCTGACGTTGATGAAGAACTGGCTGGTGGCTGAATGCGGGTCAGGGGTACGGGCCATGGCGATGCTGTAGGTTTGGTTTTTCAGGCCGTTATGGGCCTCGTTCTGGACTGGCTGGCGGGTGGCCTTCTGTTCCATGGCGGGGGTGAAACCGCCGCCCTGAATCATGAAGCCGTCGATGACTCGGTGGAAGATCGTGCCGTCATAATGGCCGTCGCGGGCGTACTGGAGAAAGTTGGCGACGCTGTCGGGTGCCTTCTCGGCGTCGAGGACCAGGCTGATAACGCCGTGATTGGTGTGCAGTTTGACCATAATTAGTTCGATTCAAGGAGGAGTTAAAGGGGTTAATTCTTGAGCGCGACTACCGGCGCCGATGGCAGGTTCTTTTCCAGGACGATGCGCCACTGGCCGGCTTCCTGCCGGAGGTATATCTTTTTGCGTGTCACGTCGCTGAGTTTATCGCTGCTGTAGTGCTGTGTGAGCGAAATCACTGCGAGGTTGTCGTTGTCAGTGTTGTACAGGAATAGACTCATGTCGTTTAGCCCGACCTTGATCCAGTCTTTCTGGGTGATATTGCGCTGTTTGGCAGCCACCCATTCCTTGCCCAGACTGTTCAGGTAATCAGGGGCGTAATGGCCAAGAAAGCCATGGGCATCGAGTTTCTGCCAGTCGTCCTTCCAGTTGTCCAGCGTCGCCAATAATTCCTGCCGCTTGGCTTGCCAGGCATCCCGATCCAGCCATTCGACATGATCGGTAATGATGATCGGTGTGCCATCCGGTTGGATGTAACGGGCGATTGCCTGCCAGTCTGGATTGGCGACCACAAGGCAACCGTCGCTGGTTTTCGGCGGCCGGCTGTAGGTGTTGGGCGGCACGCCGTGCAGCCAGATGCCATGGCCGCCGTTACCTTGCATCGCGTCCCACTCGTTGGGATAGTTGATCGTGAACGCGCCGGCGCCGTAAAACGGCGTCAATTGTTGCCGGGGCAATGCCGCCTTGATCGTATAGACGCCTAATGGCGAACGCTTGTCGCCTTCGCTGCGCTTGCCAACCCCGTTCTTGCCGACCGATAAGTAATAGTCCTGGAGCAGACGGGGCTCGCTGTCGATATTCTCGAAGATATAGATGCGCGATCGCCCGGCATCGGCCAGTAGGGCGTACCGCTGGCCCGGTGCCAGTTGCAGTATCTGAGCCGGGAGCTTATCCAGGCTTGGCTGGTAGAGATAGCCTTGCAGCCTGGCCCGTGCCTCATCCTTGAAGTCATTGATGGTCTGACTTGGTGCCGCGCGCACGCCGCCAAAGCCGGGCAGTTCGCGGTTTTTGGCGAGTAAGAGATCGCCCTTTATCAGATAGGCCAGCTTGAAGTCGGGTCGCATGGCGATCAGGCGATTAACGCTGACCAGGGCCGAATCCGGTTTACTGGCGCGGATATCCTCGATCGTCGCGACTAAAAGTTTGTCGGGCGAGGGCGTGTTGCCGGCCGGCACGAGGGCCATTCCGGCGGCCCCAAGCGATCCGGCGAACAGGGCCAGGAACAGGGTGAGGATCGGCAATATCAGGCGCATGGAATGGTAAAAAAATTATTTTTCGGCAACTATTTTCCAGACTTCATCCTGTAATTCCAGGGTTAGCGCCTTGCCGGTATTGACCTTAAGGATATTGGATTCGTAGCGTTCCCTGAAGGTTGCGCTCGCCCGGTTGCCATTACGCTGAATCTTGAAATCGGAAACGGCGACACGAATGTATTCGGGCGCGCTCAGCCGTTGCTTGCGCAAGGCCTCCCAGGCGGGGCGAGTCATACCTTGCGGCGGGGCGAAATTGGCGGCATAGAAGGCCAGATAGGCGGCTACGTCGCGCGAACTCCAGGCCGCTGCCCAATCCTTGATGATCTTTTCCACGGCGGTGTTTGCCTGATCGGTGCCGCTGTCGATTTTTTCGGTCGATGCCGGTTTGGTGGCAACGGCCGGCGTTGCTTCGGTCGCCGGTGTCCTGTCCTTGGCCAGGACCACGGCCGCAGTTTTAACTGGATTATGCTGCTTGCCGGGTTGTTTGTTGGGCTTGGCCTTTTCGAGGCCGGTCGGGGTGAAAAGGTCCTTGACCAAGGCTAGTTTCATTTGTGCCGAGGTATTGGATTTGTCCAACTGGAGCGCCTTGTTGTAAGCCTGGGAGGCCATTTTGGCGTAGATGTCGCCCAGGTTTTCATGGGCCGTGGCATAGGTCGGATTGGTGTGAATGGCCTTTTCTAGACTATTTTTAGCTTGCTCGTATTGCCCTTGGGCGGCATAGAGCACGGCCAGGTTGTTATACGGCTCGGGCAAATCAGGATAATCGTCGGTCAATTCGGTGAAGGTCTTGATGGCCTCCGGGGCGCGGTTCATCTCCGCCAGTATCAAGCCCTTCAAAAATCGGCCCTGTGGGTCTTTGGCGTTTCCGGCCAGATAACCATTGACCTTTTCCAGCGCTTGAGTGTTTTTGCCCTGGTGGAACAGTTGCGAGGCGTCTTGCAGGGGCGCGGCCGCCGCCAGGGCGAGGCCAGGCAGCAGGCTGACGAGTAAGGTGAGTGCGAATCGAATAAGGGGCATTGGTGTATACTTTCCCAGTCATCTTAGGATGATTTGACACGCGGATTCTAACAGTCCGGAAGTATTTTACCAGCCTCCAAATAACCCCACCTTATATCCAATAACCATGAGCGACACCACGCCAATACAGCATTTCATCCGCACCATCATCGACGCCGACCTGGCCAGCGGAAAACAGCACGGAGTCGCTACCCGGTTTCCTCCCGAGCCCAACGGTTATCTACATATTGGCCACGCCAAGTCGATCTGTCTGAATTTTGGCCTGGCCCAGGATTATCAGGGCGTCTGTAACCTGCGTTTCGACGATACCAACCCGGAAAAGGAGGCCGATGAATATGCGCTGGCGATCCAGGAGGACGTGCATTGGCTGGGCTTCCAATGGAGCGGCCCGGTCCGCTGGGCGTCGGACTATTTCCAGCAACTTTATGATTATGCCGAGGAATTGATCCGGCAAGGCAAGGCCTTCGTCTGCGACCTGACGCTCGAGGCGATGCGCGAATATCGCGGCACCCTGACCGAGAAGGGGCGCAACAGTCCGTACCGCGAGCGCACGGTCGATGACAACCTGGACCTGTTCCGGCGCATGAAGGCGGGCGAATTTCCCGATGGCAGCAAGACCCTGCGGGCCAAGATCGATATGGCCAGCCCCAACTTCAACCTGCGCGACCCGGTGATCTACCGGATCAAGCGGGCGCACCACATCCGCACCGGCGATGTCTGGTGCATCTACCCGATGTATGACTACACTCACTGCATCTCCGATGCCCTGGAACGGATCACCCATTCGCTCTGCACCTTGGAGTTCGAAGATCACAGGCCACTCTACGACTGGGTGCTGGACCAGTTGCCGGTACCCAGCCACCCGCAACAGATCGAATTCTCTCGACTGGAACTGCATTACACCGTCACCAGCAAGCGCAAGCTGCTGCAACTGGTCAGTCAAGGCCATGTGGCGGGTTGGGATGACCCCCGGATGCCCACGCTGCACGGGATGCGCCGACGTGGCTACACACCGGAAGGTATACGTGAATTCGCCCGGCGCATCGGCATCTCAAAATCGGAAAACATCGTCGACATGGCGGTACTTGAAAGTGCCATCCGCGATGACCTGGAGGCCAAGGCGCCGCGGGTCATGGCGGTCATCAAGCCGTTGAAAGTGGTGCTGACCAATTACCAGGACGGCGTCACAGGTAGCCGCTCGGCCGGGTTTCATCCGCAACATCCTGAATTTGGTGGGCGCGAGGTGTCGATCAGCCGGGAAATCTGGATTGAGCAGGACGATTTCAGTGAAGACCCGCCGACTGGCTGGCAGCGGCTGAAACCGGGTGGCGAGGCGCGGCTACGTTATTCCTATGTAGTCAAGTGCGACGAGGCGGTGAAGGATGCCGATGGCAAGGTGGTCGAGCTGCGTTGTTCGATCGACCACGACACATTGGGCCAGAACCCAGTCGGGCGCAAGGTTAAAGGGGTTATTCATTGGGTGTCCGCCAGTCATGCCCTGGCGGCGGAAATACGTCTCTATGATCGCCTGTTCACCGATCCTGAACCGGACGGCCACAAGGACCGCGATTTTATTGAGTTTCTCAATCCGAACTCATTGACAGTGGTCCACGGCTGGGTCGAGCCGGCGCTAAAGGATGCTGCCCCGGAGGCACACTACCAATTCGAGCGCAGCGGCTATTTCTGCGCCGACCGTATCGATCAACGGCCGGGCGAGAGACTGGTGTTCAACCGCACGGTAACCTTGAGGGATACCTGGAACAAGGGGCACGGCTGACACCAGGCCGGCGCAGCGAAATCAGAATCAAACCCCCTGCTTGAGGCTGGCGGCGATGAAGTCGTCGAGGTCGCCGTCGAGTACCGCCTGGGTGTTGCCTACTTCGTAGTTGGTGCGCAGGTCCTTGATGCGTGACTGGTCCAGCACATAGGAACGGATCTGGTGGCCCCAGCCGATGTCGGACTTTGAATCTTCCAACTTTTGCTGCTCGGCCTGGCGCTTGCGTAATTCCATCTCATACAGCCGGGCGCGCAGCATGGACCAGGCCTCGTCCCTGTTGCGGTGCTGGGAGCGGTCGTTCTGGCATTGCACCACGACGCCACTCGGGATGTGGGTCAGGCGCACCGCCGAGTCGGTCTTGTTGATGTGCTGGCCGCCGGCCCCCGACGCGCGGTAGGTGTCGGTGCGGACGTCGGCCGGGTTGATGTCGATCTCAATGCTGTCGTCGACCTCCGGGAAGACGAACACGCTGGTGAAACTGGTGTGGCGGCGAGCGTTAGAGTCGAACGGCGATTTGCGCACCAGGCGGTGCACCCCGGTCTCGGTGCGCAGATAGCCGTAGGCGTAGTCGCCGTCGATGCGGATGGTGGCGCTCTTGATGCCGGCCACATCGCCTTCCGACTCTTCCATCAGCTCGGCCTTGAAGCCCTTGCGTTCACAATATTTCAGATACATGCGTTCGAGCATCTGAGCCCAGTCCTGGGCCTCGGTGCCGCCGGCGCCAGCCTGAATTTCCAGGAAGCAGGGACTGGGGTCCATGGGATTGGAAAACATACGGCGGAATTCCAGATCAGCCACTTTGCTCTCGATCACCGTGGCATCGTCGATCAGCGCCTCCAAGGTTTCATCATCGTTCTCGGCCCGGGCCATCTCGAACAGTTCGGTAGCCGATGCCAGATCGGCGTCGAGGGTCTCCAGCGTTAGCACCACATCTTCCAGCGCCTTGCGTTCCTTACCGATCTCCTGGGCCTTCTTGGGGTCGTCCCAAAGGGTCGGATCTTCGGCGATGCGGGCAACTTCGTTTAGACGATCGCGTTTGCCAGGGTAGTCAAAGATACCTCCGTAGTTCCTGGGTCCGGTGGGCCATGTCTTCGAGACTGTTGGCTAGTTGGTTGAGGCGTTCGGCTTCCATGGAATTTCCTGGCCTTGCTAATTTCGAAAGGGCGAGATTATAACCTTAGATGAGCATCCAGCCGATTACCGCGCCAGTCGCTACACTGGCGAAGCCGGGCAAGGTGCTTTTGCTCAGGCTGACGCCGCCGATGACCAGGGTCAGGCCGGTCTTGAACACGATGTTGGCCAGTAGCGCGAGCAGTACGGCGGTGGCCGCCTGATGCTGGGTGAGGGTACCAATACTCAACAGGCGCAGGCTGGACAAGGTAATGGCATCGACATCGGTCAGACCGGAGACCATGGCCACGTCATAAACCCCTTGGCTGCCGACCAGATCGGATAGCCAGGCCGATGCCAGTAGTACGGCGGCATATAGCAGGCCGAAGGTCAGCGCGGCGCGAATCTCAGTCGGGTTCTTGATCTCCAGTTTAGGCGCTTCGGTACGGGTTTCCAGCCGTCGCCAGATCAGCAGATAAAGGGTCGCCACACCAGCCAGGGCGGCGCCGCCCAGGATCGGGGCCATCTCGGGCAGCAGGCCCGGGGCCACGACGGCGACTATGATGCCAAGCCGAATCAGCACCATCCAGTTGGCCAGCAGTATGACCAGGGTGGCCATCCCGACCAGAGCGGGATCGGCCCGACAGTGGCGAGAAAAGGCCAGTGTGGTTGCCGTGCTGGAGGCGATGCCGCCGAACAGGCCGGTCAGTAACGCGCCGTGACGCTGGCCGACGATACGCAGGGCAGCATAGCCGGCCAGCGACAGGCCGGAAATCAGCACCACCATCCACCAGATATGATGCGGATTGAGAACTTCATAAGGACCGAAACTCTGATTTGGCAACACCGGCAGGATGACGAACGACAGTACCGCGAATTGCAGGATAGAGACCAGATCGAGTCGGCTGAGCCGCTGGCTGACACCGCGCAATTCGGTCTTAAAGTAGAGCAGTATTGTGGTAAGGATGCCCAACGTTACGGCCAACTGGGTGTAGTCATACCAGACCAGTGCGCCCAAACCGTAGCAAACCACAACGGCGGCGATAGTGGTGGTGCCCGGGTCTTCCTCGTTGCCGTCCTTGGCATAGGCCGCCACCATCATGCCGCCCATGATGATGAGGCCGGCGCCCAGCAGCCAGGGCGCGCCACTCTTCTCAGATAGCAATGCGCCCAAGGTGCCAGCCATGGCGACCAGCGTGAAGGTGCGCAGCCCCGCTTTGGCCGATGGATTACGTTCCCGTTCCAGACCGATCAAGAGACCAATGGCCAGGCTGGTAAGGAAACGAGCCAGGTATGCAAATTCAGGCGAGTCGAAGGTGTACATAATTTTACGGCGCAGGCATGGAAACTGGCTGAACCTTCCAGATATCCCGGCAATATTCCCGGATAGCGCGGTCGGAGGAGAAACAACCGATCCGGGCGACGTTAAGGATGGACATTCGTGACCAGTTTTCCCGGTCGCGGTATTGTCGATCGATGTCGTTCTGGCATTCCATATAGGCCCGATAATCGGCACAAGCTAGATAGTCATCTCGTTGGCCGAGGGCATCGGTGAAGGGGCGGAACAGGTCCCGGTCGCCATGCGAGAACAGGCCCGAATCGATCAGATCAATCGCCGCCCGTAGTTCCGAGTCCTGGTCGATGAACCGGCCAGGATGGTAGCCGCCGTTGACCAAGGTCTTGACTTCTTGCTCAGTCAGCCCGAACAGGAAGAAGTTCTCCGCGCCGACCGCAGCGCGAATCTCTACGTTGGCGCCGTCCAGGGTGCCGATGGTGAGCGCGCCATTCATGGAAAACTTCATGTTGCCGGTGCCCGAGGCCTCCTTGCCAGCGGTGGAAATCTGCTCTGACAGGTCGGCGGCGGGGTAGATGTGCTGGGCCGTCTTGACGTTGAAATCGGGTACGAACACCACCCTCATATAGCCATTGATCTGGGGGTCACGGTTGACGATGTCGGCCACCGAGTTGATCAGCTTGATAACGAGCTTGGCCATGCGATAGCCCGGCGCGGCCTTGCCGCCGAAGATGAAGGTGCGGGGCGTCATATCCAGGTTGGGATCGTGCTTGAGCTGGTTGTATAGGCTGACGATGCGCAGCAGGTTCAGGTGCTGGCGTTTGTACTCGTGGATGCGCTTAGTCTGGATGTCGAATAGGCTGTCTGGGTTGATATCGATGTCGGTAACGGCCTTGACGTAGTTGGCCAGGTTGACCTTGGCCTCGCGTTTTACCTGGCGCCAGTGCTCGCGGAAAGCGGCATCTTCGGCCAAGGGTTCCAGACGGTGGACCTCGTTCAGGTCGCGCAGCCAGCCATGGTCGATGGTCTCTTCCAGCAAGACCGCCAGCGGCCGATTGGCCAGGGCGATGAAGCGGCGCGGGCTGACGCCGTTGGTCTTGTTGCTGAACTTCTCCGGCCACATTTGATAAAAGTCCCTGAGCACAGTTTCCTTCAATAGTTCGGTGTGCAGCTTAGCCACGCCGTTGATAGCCATGCTGCCGACACAGGCCAGATGCGCCATGCGGATACGGCGCGGCGGCGTTTCATCGATCAGTGATAGGCGGGCTAGACGCGCTTGGTCGTTGAGAAAACGCATCCGCACTTCGTCCAGAAAGCGGGCGTTGATCTCGTAGACGATCTCCAGGTGCCGGGGCAGGAGGCGCTGGAACATGTCCAGAGGCCAGGTCTCCAGCGCCTCCGGCAACAGGGTGTGGTTGGTGTAGGCGAAGCTTTTTTGGCCGATGGCCCAGGCCTCGTCCCAGGACAACAGGTATTCGTCTACCGCGAGGCGCATGAATTCGGCAATGGCCAGCGCCGGATGAGTGTCGTTGATCTGGACCGCAAACTTGTCCGGGAAACTCGCCAAGCTGGTCATATCCCGCAAGACGATGCGGATCATATCCTGCAAGGTACAGGCGACCAGAAAATACTGTTGTCTCAGGCGCAGCGCCTTGCCGGCCTCGGGCTCGTCGTTGGGGTAGAGCACCTTGCTGATGTTCTCGGCCACCACCATGTCGTTGACCGCGCCGTAATAATCGCCGTGGTTGAAGGCCTGAAAATCGAATGATTCGCGCGCCTCGGATTTCCACAGCCTAAGCAGGTTCACGTTCTGCACACCGTGGCCCATGATCGGTGTGTCATAGCTCAGGCCATAGATGGTGCATTCGGCATTCCATTTCACCCGTAGTCGGCCCTGTTCGTCGGTGTATTGCTCGGTATGGCCGCCGAACCGAACCGGGTAGCGGCGTTGACGGTTGGGAATCTCCCAAGGATTGCCGTTGCGCAACCAGGCGTCGGTCACCTCCACCTGCCAGCCGTCTTTGATCTCCTGGTCGAAGATGCCGTACTCATAGCGGATGCCATAGCCGATGGCCGGTATCTCCAGGGTGGCCAGCGAGTCCATGAAGCAGGCCGCCAGGCGACCCAGTCCGCCATTGCCGAGACCGGGTTCCGGCTCGGCCGCCAGGATGGACTTCATATCCAGGCCCAGTTCGGCCAGGGCTTGTTGGACGTTTGCCCAAAGGTCGAGATTGAGTATGTTGTTGCCCAGTTGCGGCCCGATCAGGAATTCCGCCGACAGGTAGGCCACGGTCCTGGCGCTTTGCCGCTTGTAGTTTTGCGCTGTGTCGATGAACCGTTCCAGCAGGCGGTCGCGGATGGTGTAGGCCAGCGCGGTGTAATGGTCCAACGGCGTCGCCTTGGCGAAGGTGCGGCCAGTGACATAGAACAAGTTGTCGGTATAGGCCTCTTTCAGCGCCCCTACCGAACGGCCGGTGCGGATACGTTTGAAATGTTCGGGCGGCAGGTTCATCGGCAACCTTCATAGTCATCTAAGTCATCGTTTTATAGCCGTTAATGCAGTCGAGAGCCGTATTAACCCGGATCTGCCGGGCGCCATTGATCCAACGTGAATTGCAGGCTGGTGGCGCCGTTCCACTCGTTTACATCCAGCCGATACACCGCCTGGATGCGTTCGGGCAGCGGCGTGTCCTGGTTGAACAGCATGGCATCGGCCTCCAGACCGCCGCCGGTCAGTCGCAGTTTCAGGTGCCGCTCGGCCACCAGCCGCTGGCTGGCGACCGTGAAATCGCCATGAAAGGTCGGGTAGGGAAAGCCCTGGCCCCAGACCGCTGCGCGTAGCGCCAGGGCTTGATCCAGCCGGCATTCGGCTGGACTCAACGCGCCATCGGTCTCGATCACCCTAAGCAGTGCATTAGGGTCAAGCAGTTCGCGGCATACGGTTTCGAACGACTCGGTGAAGGCGGTTAGCCGGTCAGCCGGGATGGTCAGCCCGGCCGCTGCCGCGTGGCCGCCGAATTTGACGATGAGGCCGGGCTGGCGCTTGGCCACTAAATCCAGCGCGTCGCGCAAATGCAGTCCCGGAATGGCCCGTCCGGAGCCCCTGAGCAGGCCGTCGCCAGCATCGGCGAAGGCGATGACCGGACGGTGGTGACGGTCCTTCAGGCGCGAGGCCAGAAGGCCGACCACGCCCTGGTGCCAGGTTGGCTCGAACAGGGTCAGACTGTAGCCGTCGGCCACCACGATGGACTCCAGCAAGGCCTGGGCCTGCTCCTGCATGTCCGCTTCGATCTCGCGCCGCTCCCGGTTCAGACGGTCCAACTCGGCGGCCAGGGGCGTCGCGGTCGCCTCGTCGTCGGCCAGCAGACAGGCGATGCCCAGACTCATGTCGGCCAGCCGGCCGGCGGCATTGAGGCGCGGCCCGATCGTGAAGCCGAGGTCCTGGGCGGCGGCCTTGGCCAGGTTGCGACCGGCGGCCTTGAACAGCGCCCGGATGCCGGGGATGGCCTTGCCGGCGCGCATCCGTTTCAGTCCCTGATCGACCAGCAGCCGGTTATTGGCGTCCAGCTTGACCACGTCGGCCACTGTGCCCAGCGCCACCAGGTCCAGCAATTCGGCCAGGTTGGGCTCGGGACGGGTTGCAAACTGGCCGCGCCGGCGTAACTCGGCGCGCAAGGCGATCAGAACATAAAACATCACACCGACCCCGGCCAGCGACTTGCTGGCGAAGCCGCAGCCGGGCTGGTTGGGGTTGACGATGAGGGCATCAGGCAGGGTGTCGGCGGCCAGGTGATGGTCGGTGACCAGGACCTCGATGCCCAGTCGCCTGGCCTCTTCGATGCCGGCGTGGGCGGCAATGCCGTTGTCCACGGTGATGATCAGGTCCGGTTTGCGCTGGGCCGCCAGGCGGACGATCTCGGGACTCAGACCATAGCCGTATTCGAATCGGTTTGGCACGATGTATTCCACCGCCGCGCCCATGGCGGTCAGGCCACGGGCCGCTACCGCGCAGGCCGTGGCACCGTCGGCGTCGTAGTCGGCCACTACCAGCATCTTCTCGCCTCGGCCGATGGCGTCGGCCAGCCGCTCGCCGGCGGCAGCGCAGTTCAGCATGGCATCGAACGGCAGCAACTCGCTCAGGGATTCCCTGACCTGGTCGGCCTGGCTAATACCCCGCGCCGCATATAAACGGGCCAGCAGGGCAGGGTGGCCGGCATTACGCAGGTGCTCGACAATGGCAGGGGACCACGGACGGGTGACAATGTTCAGCATTTCACCATATTAACCGCTGCTGTTTGGTTTGCGTCGCTTGCGGCATTATGATTAACACCATGAGCCACTATCTACCCCTTGCCCGCGTCGCCCGTCTGGTCGGTGTTACCCGTTCAACCCTGCAGCGGATGATCCGCGACGGCGAGATGATGACCTTTGACGGCCAGATTGAGCTGGATGAATTGCTGCGCGTCTTTCCAAATATCAAATGGCAGGCGGACGGCGAATACGAGCGAGTCGAGGAGATCAAGCGCAAGGCCTTCGGCAAGCGGGTCATGGAGCGCGCGCTACCGGACAAGGAGGTATTGGCCGAGCGCCTGTTTGAACTCGGCAAGGAGTTTGCCGGCGCCAAGTCCATGCTGATCTACTACGACCAGATTTTCCGCTGGCTGGAAACCAAGATGGATGCTGTGGCAGAGGACGATCCCGAGGCATTCGATGCCCTGCAATCGCTGAAAATATGGCTGCGCCAGGAACTGGACGCCGTCCCCGAAGAGGCGGAACGCGGCAAGGCGTTGCTCGCCGAGGAGAGTGTTATGCGTGTCATGTCCGCCCGTGTTACGGTTCAACCGAGCGGCCACGAATTCTTCGTCGAAGGTAACGATACCCTGCTCGAAGCCGCGCTACGGGCCGGCATCTCGCTCAACTATGGGTGCAGCAACGGTAACTGCGGCGAATGCAAGGTCCGGCTGGTTTCCGGCAAGGTCAAGAAGGTTCATCCTCATGATTATGTATTCCACGAAAGCGACAAGGCCAACGGCGCCATCTTGATGTGCTCCTACACCGCGATCACCGATCTGGTGATCGAGGCCAGCGTGACCGAGGCCGATGATATTCCTCACCAGTCGATTACCACCAAGGTCCGGTCAGTGGAGCCGCTGGACCACGATCTGACTGCGCTGCATCTGACCACGCCGCGTAGTCAACGACTGCACTTCCTGGCCGGGCAGTCGGTCAAGCTGACCACTGATGACATCGGCGGCGAGTTCTATGTGGCCAGTTGCCCGTGTGAGGACAGACATATCGAACTGCATATTCGTCGTGACAACACGCCGTTTTCTCGCAAGGTATTCAACGATCTGGGCAAGGAAGCGCCAGTCATTCTCGACGGTCCTCATGGTCACTGCGTCATCAAGATGGATTCCCGGCGCCCCGCTGTCTTCGTGGCCTGGGACGATGGCTTCGCGCCGATCAAGAGTCTGATCCAGCACGCCCTGTCGCTGGAGATGGCGGAGGGCATGGAACTGTTCTGGATCTCCGAGCGTTTGCCGCATTACCAGGAAAACCTGTGCCGTTCATGGGCCGATGCCCTGGATAATTTCCACTATCGGCCATTGTTCGCCGCAGCGGGCGAAGAGGCCAATGTAGCCGCTATCCTGGCCGAACATCCGGACTTGAGCCGAGCCGACTTCTATGTCGCCGGCCCGGCCGGTTTTCTTGACCGGCTCAAGGCAGCCGCCATTGCCCGCAATATGTCGCCGCTCGGCTGGCATGGCGAAACCCTGCTTTGATGGCCACGTTCTTTCGCTTGCTTAGCGTATGAGCGCTCGGGTCATCGCGGTAGTCAACCAGAAGGGCGGCGCCGGCAAAAGCACCCTGACCATGCTGCTGGCCGGCGCCTTGGCCGAGAAAGGCCATCGCGTCCTGGTGGCCGATGGTGACTCGCAGAATACTGCCCTGCGCTGGGCCACCGCCGGTGAGGGTTTCCCAGCCGAGGTAGAGGACTTGTCGGGCGAGGAAGGGAAGTTGCACAAGCGTCTGCGAAAACGTCTCGACGACTACGACTACATCGTCATCGATAGTCCACCCGCCGCTGCCGCTCCGGTTACTGCCAGCGCCCTGCGCCTGGCCCATCTGGCCCTGGTGCCGGTGATCCCGTCGCCCCTGGACCTGTGGGCCAGCCTGCGTATCCGCGACGCCATTTATGCTGCCCGCAGTAAAAATCCTATGCTGGAGGCACGCCTGGTGGTCAATCAGGCACAGCCAAACACCGTGCTGGCCCGCGAGGTGTTAGCCATGTTGCCGGAATTTGGCATCCCTATGTTGGCCGCGCAACTAAAACAGCGCACCGCGTATCGCCAATGCGCCGCCTTGGGCGGCACGCTTTCCGGATTAGGCAGTCGGGCGGCTATCGCCAGCCTGGAATTAGCCTCGCTGTGTCGGGAAGTCGAATCCATAATTGGCGCCATGAAGGTCATGGTTTAAAAAAGGTACGTGATGCGTTTGCTGGTAACGGGGGGGGCAGGTTATATCGGCAGTCATACCTGCGTGGAATTGTTGCGCGCCGGTCACGAGCCGGTGCTGGTGGACAATCTCAGCAACAGCAAAATGGAGGCGCTGCGCCGGGTGGAACGCATTAGCGGTCGGCCGCTGACGTTTTATCGGGCCGATATCCGCGACAAGGCCGCTTTGCGCGACATCTTCGCCCATCATGCGATCGATGCCGTAATCCACTTCGCCGGCCTAAAGGCAGTGGGCGAGTCGGTGACCAAGCCGTTGCTGTATTACGATAACAATGTCGCTGGTACGGTCAGCCTGTGCGAGGTCATGGCCGAGGCGGGGGTGAAGCGCATCGTCTTTAGCTCGTCCGCCACCGTCTACGGCGACCCTCGCACGGTGCCAATCCGTGAGGATTTTCCGGTCGGCGCGACTACTAATCCCTATGGCCGCAGCAAGTTCATGATCGAAGAGATACTGCGTGATCTGCATCTCTCCGATCCCGCTTGGCGGATTGGTTTGCTGCGCTATTTCAACCCGGTCGGGGCGCATGAGTCGGGCCTGATCGGTGAGGACCCGAATGGCGTCCCCAATAACCTGATGCCCTACATCGCTCAGGTAGCGGTAGGTGCGCGACCCTATCTCAATGTCTTCGGTGACACCTATGCCACGCCGGACGGCACCGGGGTGCGGGATTACATCCATGTGGTTGACCTGGCGCTGGGCCATATCGCGGCCTTGCGTTATCTCGAAAGCCACGACGGCGTGCTGACGGTCAACCTGGGCACTGGCCACGGCTATAGCGTACTGGATATGGTCAAGGCCTTCGCCGAGGCGAGCGGTCGCGCGGTGCCTTACCAAATCGCCCCGCCACGGGCCGGCGATATCGCCTGCTGCTACGCCGATCCGAGCCGGGCAGCTCAGTTGCTGGACTGGCGGGCGGAACGCGATTTGAATGCCATGTGCGCCGATACCTGGCGCTGGCAAAGCCAGAATCCAAACGGTTTTGAAAACGATTGAGGGTACGACCATGTTGATTCCTGTGATCCTGTCCGGCGGCGCTGGCACCCGTTTGTGGCCGGTCTCCCGCGAGGGCCGGCCCAAGCCTTTTATGCGCATGACCGACGGCGGTAGCCTGCTGGGCAAGACCTATAGCCGAGCCTTGGCCTGCCTGGGTGCGAGTGAGGTGCTGACCATCACCAACCGGGATTACTACTTCCAGAGCAAGGATGTCTGGCAGGCCGAGACCGATGACCGCTTGCCGCTCCGCTTCCTGCTTGAGCCGGCCGCCCGCAATACCGCGCCGGCAATCCTGCTCGGCGCGCTGATGCTGCGCGCCGAGCACGGCGCCGAAGCGGTGATGCTGGTGCTGGCGGCCGATCACCTGATCCAGGATGTGCCGGCCTTCGTCGCCGATGTGGCCGAGGCCGAGTCCCTGGCCAGGACGGGCCATCTGGTGACCTTCGGCATCCCGCCGACGCACCCCGAAACCGGCTTTGGCTACATCGCCGCAGGCACTGCCATTGGCGACGGTCCTGGCTGTCAGGTCGTCGGTTTCATCGAAAAACCGAGCCAGGAACGGGCCGCCGAGATGATCGCCGCCGGCAGTCATTTCTGGAATTCGGGCATGTTCTGTTTTCGGGTGGGCGACCTGATTGAGGCCTTCGCGCACTATGCGCCTGAGATGCTGGCGATCGGCGAGGCCTGTTGGGCCGCTACTCTGCCTGGCTGCTCCGAGGCCTATTGCGCGCTCGACGCAGACACCTTCGCCGGCTTGGACGACATCTCCATCGACTACGCCATCATGGAAAAGGCCGACAACGTCGCCGTGGTGCCGGCCGGCTTCGACTGGACCGATGTTGGTTCCTGGCGGGCCCTAGCCGACCTGGTCGAGGCCGACGCGGCCGGCAATCGTAGCCTGGGCGAGGTGATCCATATCGGCACGCGCAATTGTTATGTCCAGAGCGAAGACCGGCTGGTGGCCACGGTCGGTATCGACGACCTGGTGATCGTCGATACCCCGGACGCGCTCTTGATTAGCCACCGGGACGAGACCCAGAGGGTCAAGGAGGTGGTCAAGCTGCTCAGGGATTCGGGCCATGCCTGCTACAAGCTGCACCGCACCGTGGCTAGACCATGGGGCACCTATTCGGTGCTGGAGGAGGCCGACCGCTACAAGATCAAGCGCATCGAGGTGAAGCCGGGGGCGTCGCTATCGCTACAGATGCACCACCACCGCAGCGAGCATTGGATCGTGGTCAGCGGCACCGCGAGGGTGACCAATGATGAACAGGTCATGCTGGTGCACAGCAACGAGTCCACCTACATCCCGGCCGGCCATGCCCACCGGCTGGAAAACCCCGGCATCCTCAATCTGGTGATGATCGAGGTGCAGAGCGGCGAGTATCTGGGCGAGGACGACATCGTCCGGTTCGAGGACATCTATGGCCGGGGCTGATCGACTGTGGCAATATGAATCGATATCACCCCGAATGAAGGCCGCATCGTGTTGAAAACATTCTCTTTGCCGAAACTGCCCTCCTTGCCCAAGCCGTTGTCCCGCCTGGCCTCGGCGCTGCCATCATTGCCGGTGTCGGCGGCGTTTGTGACGTTATTCAATCTAGCCGCTTGGCGGGGCCTGAAAGAGTTGGACTGGACCGCGCTTAACGGCAAGCGGTTTTGCGTCCAGGTCCGCGACCTGGGGATAAGCAGCTATTTCTCCGTGACCGGACGCGGCCTGCGTCCAGAGATGGCCGATCATGCTGATGTCACCTTTACCGCCACGGCTCAGGATTTCACCCGCCTGGCTCTGCGCCTGGAAGACCCGGATACCTTGTTTTTCAACCGCAGGCTGTCGATCGAGGGCAATACCGATCTGGGTCTGACGGTGAAGAACATGCTCGATGCAGTGGAACTGGATAGCATCCTGGCGGCCATGCCGATGCCCCTGGCGCGGCTGTTGTCGGGTGTGCGTCGGCGCATGGTTGAAGCCGACAGCGCCGCCGGCCAGCCGGCTTGATCTTGCGCAAGTTCTGAATGGCAGGAATAGGCGATGATGCTAGTCCGTCATCGTCATTGGAGTTTCCATGTCCTACCCTGCCTTTTTCGCCGAGGTTCCGCCGTTGCGCCTGTATGACCCCTTGGCCGAGCTGCTTGGCGCGGCCGAGGGCGGCCTGCTCGAATATCGCTATGAAGACGCGGTCAAGCTGGCCGGTCATTCCTGCCCGACCGTCGCCGGCGCCTGGCTGATGACCCGGCTGGCGCTCGGCCGCTTGTACCCGGATGACCTGCCCCGGCGCGGCGGCATCGGCGTTGAATTGCGTGACCGTCAGGATGCTGGGGTGGCCGGCGTCGTCGGCGCGGTGCTCGGTCTTTTGACCGGGGCGGCGGGTGAGGGTGGTTTCAAGGGCGTCAATGGCCACCATGCCCGCCGGGGCCTGCTGCATTACGGTGTCGCCATGGCCGCCGAGGCGCGTTTTACCCGCCAGGATAGCGGCGCTAGCGTCGCCGTAGCCTACAACCCGGCGTCGGTGCAGCCCGATCCGGCCATGCCGGCGCTGATGAAAAGGTGTTTCGCTGGCGAAGCGAACGCTGAACAGCGAGTTGCCTTCGGACGACTGTGGCAGGATCGGGTGCGGCGCATACTGCTGGAGCATGGTGACGACCCGGAGGTAGTCCAGATCGTTGCTTGAGCGCCAGTCGGTCTCTCCGGTATAACCGTTTTTTTTCTTTTACGTCGCTTGTCGACCGAGGCGGTAAAGACCTGATGGCCAAAGACAAAACCCTTTATGTTTGCCTCGAATGCGGCGGCCAGACCACGAAATGGCAGGGGCAATGCCCCCATTGCCTGGCCTGGAACACACTGAGCGAGACCGTTGCCGAGGCCAAACCCCGGCGTTTCCAGGCACTGGCGGCGAACGGCGGGGTGCAGCGCTTGTCCGCGGTTCAGGCACGGGACATTCCTCGCATCGCCACCAGTCTGGCCGAATTCGATCGGGTGCTGGGCGGCGGCCTGGTGGAAGGCGGCGTGGCGCTGATCGGCGGCGACCCCGGCATCGGCAAATCGACCTTGTTGTTACAGGCGCTGGCCGCCTTGTCGGCCCAGCACAAGACGCTATATGTCAGCGGCGAGGAATCGGCTGATCAGATCGCCATGCGGGCCAATCGATTGGGTTTGACCGGCTGCGATATCCCTATCCTGACCGAGATCAGGCTGGAATCGGTACTGGCGACGCTGAAACATGAACAGCCCCGGATCGCGGTGATCGATTCCATCCAGACCCTCTACACCGAAGCATTACAGGCCGCGCCGGGTAGCGTTTCGCAGGTCCGCGAATGCGCCCAGGAACTGACTCGTTATGCCAAGCAAACGGGCACCAGCGTGGTGTTCATTGGCCACGTCACCAAGGAGGGCGCCCTGGCCGGCCCCAGGGTATTGGAACACATCGTCGATACCGTGCTTTATTTCGAGGGCGATACCGGCTCCAGCTTCCGTTTGATCCGTGCCTTCAAAAACCGCTTCGGCGCGGTCAATGAACTGGGCGTGTTCGCGATGACCGATCGGGGGCTGAAGGGCGTGAACAATCCCTCCGCCCTGTTTTTGAACCGGCCAGAGCAGGATGCGCCGGGTTCTTGCGTGGTGGTGACCCAGGAGGGCACTCGGCCGATGCTGGTCGAGATTCAAGCCCTGGTCGATAGCTCGCATACGCCTACGCCGCGCCGACTCACGGTGGGGCTCGACCCGAACCGCTTGGCCATGTTGTTGGCGGTACTACATCGCCACGGCGGTATTGGCTGTTTCGACCAGGATGTCTTCGTCAATGTTGTCGGTGGGGTGCGGATAGTCGAACCAGCGGCCGATATGGCGATTCTTACTGCCGTTGTTTCGTCTATTAAAAACAAGGTATTGCCGCATAAACTTGCAGTATTTGGTGAGATTGGACTAGCGGGTGAGATACGTCCAGTGCAGCGCGGTCAGGAACGTTTGAAAGAGGCCGCCAAGCTGGGTTTTAACCTGATACTGCTACCCAAAGCCAATATGCCTAAGCAAATGCCACCTGGCGTCCAGGTCAAAGGTTTGTCGACATTACAGGAGGCGCTGGAATGTTTGCGTAATCTCTAATTAGACTAGAAACCTGGTTTAAGTCTTGACGATTAACTGGTTTATTTTAATTGGTTTTTCTATCTCATAGCCCTGGCCATAATCGACCCCGATCTCGCGTACCATGGCCAGAATTTCGGGGCTGGCGACAAACTCAGCCACGGTCTTCATGCCCAGTGCATGGCCAATCTCATTCATGGATTTCACCATGGCTTGTAGTTGCGGGTCGTCCACCATGTCCTTGACGAACGCGCCGTCGATCTTCAGCGTGTCGGTATGCAGGCTGCGTAGGTAACCGAACGAAGCGTTGCCGCTACCGAAATCGTCCAGGCTGAAACGGCAGCCGTAGCGCCGAATCTGGCGCATGAAGTCCTGGGCCACAGCATGGCTTTGCAGGGTCGCGGTCTCGGTGATCTCGAAGGTAATCCGGTCACAGGGCAGGTCGCCGACGGCCAACTCCCGATGCAAAACAGCGAGCAGGTCGGCGTTGGCCAGCGATTGTGCCGACAGGTTGACGGAAAACCCTCCGGTACGGTCGAAGTCGACCCGATTTCGCCGTATCCAGTCCAGCATGCCGTTGACCACCCAAAGGTCGAGATCATGGGCACGTTGCCAGCGCTCGACGGCCAGGACAAAAGGTTGCGGTGAGACGGCTTCGACGCCATTCTCGTCCAGCACGCCCAGCAGCACTTCGTAGAGCGGCAAGGCGTCCGGCTCCTGGAGCGGGACAATTTTCTGGCAGCGCAGGAATAGACGGTCGCCGGACAACATCTGGTCGATTTGTCCGGCCCAGTTGTCCATGGTCTCCCGATCCTGGATGAGGTTGTCGGAGTCGGCATAGACCTGGATCGTGCCGGGGCCGATCGAGCGAGCGACCTCGCAGGCCGAGGCGGCCCGGCGCAGGGCTTCGTCTGGGTCGATTACGCCCGACCGATAACTTGCCACGCCGAAGAATGTCTGGATGCTGAAATTTTCACTGTCATGCTGGAAGTGGTAGCCATCGAAGTTGCGGCTCAATCGGGTCGTCAACTCGCGTGCGGCATCGAGGTCCAGGCCCGGCAGGAAGGCCGCAAAGCTGCCTTCGCTAAGCATGGCGAGTCGGTCGTTGGCGCCCAGGCTGCGCTGGGCCATGACGGCCAGGGTGCGGGTCAGGTCTTCACCGGCCTCGGCGCCGCAATGGTCGAAAATGATCCGGTAGGGCTCGAAACTCAGCACGCAGAAGCTGCTGACGCCGTGGAAATGAGCGCCATGGCCGACTAGGCGAACCAGGCTTTTGCGATTTGGTAGATTGGTGATCGGGTCCTGGTTGGCTTGCTGGGCCAAGTGCCGGTACATGGCATCGATGGCGCCGTATTCGGACCGCTCCAGGAGTGGCAGATCGCGGTCCTCGCCTGGTTTTGCCTGGTCTCGACGCATACGCTCGGCTAACTCGTTCAAGGTTAAATCAAGCTTGCTGGTGGCAGAGCGGTTGACGAAACAGACCCTGGCCCGCGCTTGGCTCAGCCAGATCAACTGCATTGGGACCGGTTTACCGTCCTGTTCAATGTCCCACCAGTCGCCGACCCGTAACTGTCCGGCCAGTGTTTCATCCCGTGGTAGCGCACCCTCCGGCGGACTTAGCCAGCCTTCGGGTATTTTGACCCGTTCAGCCTGGTTGGGTGCGCGCACATAGTCCGCCAATTCCTGCATCAGTTCGGCGAGTTGCCGGCGATCGACGATGACCGTGGCCAGGCGGGCCTCGAAGGCATCCAGAAGCGGCGATGTCGCATTGTCGGCGGCGGCCGTCGGCGTCTGTTCCACTATGGTCAAAAGGTCAGCCAGCAGCCGCCAGGATTGCACCCATTCGGCCGTGTCGCCGCGCAGTTTGACCAGTACCAACCAATGCTGCCAGCCCAGTTCGAGCAAGCGGGGGATGACCTTGGCTATGACCCGGCTGGCCAACTGCCGATTCAGTTCCTCGACGACGCGCCGGTTGTTGTCCCGAATCCAGCCTCTTGTCTCGTTAATCTCCTGATAGCCAGCGATCTTTTGTGTGCGTGCACGGACCGGAA
>PFGT01000011.1 GCA_002782005.1 Hydrogenophilales bacterium CG12_big_fil_rev_8_21_14_0_65_61_21
TGGGCCGGGCCGGGTCGTCAGCGTAGACGATGCCGCAGTAGTTGTATTCGTGCTCCCGGCGCAGCAGGGCGTCCACCTCGGCCACGAATTTACCAAGCGCCTCGGCATCCAGCGGCGCTTCGGGCGGCGCTTCGCCGGCCAGGCTGGCGTACCAGCCCTCCGGCTCGGCGCGCACCCGTGCCCACAGGTCATCCAGTTGCGGCCAGTGCAGGATGCCCTGGAACGCACCGTTCATGCGGGTTGTGAATTCATTTTCCATATCAACGTGCGCTCCATATCAGGTAAAGGCCAGCGCCATAACCAGCAGCATGAACATCACTCCTGCCTTATGGAATGTGTGCATGACAGACTGGATGGCCTCCGACTTTTCGAGGTTTACCATCATTCAGCGACGACCTCATCGATCAGCTTGAGGGAACCCTTGCTGTTAGCGCTTCCGGCACCGAATACCCTGAGTTGAGACATGGCGCCCGCACTTTATAGCGCGAACTCCTCGTCGAACGGGGTTTCCCCAGTGACCACCGGCAGAGTGAAGGCGCGGTCCCAGATACCCCAGCCGCCATTGAGAACCCGCACATCCCGATAACCAAGCGATTTCAACTGTACCCAGCCCAAGCTCATGCGAAAGCCGTCGTGGCAGTAAAGATAGATGGTCTTGTCCTTGGCCGCTTGTTTGTAGAGGGCAGCCAGACGCTCGACATCGAACCACTTTTGAGTCTGGCCATCGGCGCCGTCCAGGCTGACCACGTTGATCGCGCCGGGGATGTGGCCGCCCTGCACGGAGTGCTTGATGACCTTGCCGGTGTACATGTCGTGCGGCCGGGCATCGATCAGGACCACGTTGGGGTCGCGACGCGAGAGCACCTCGTCGTAGACCTGCTGCCATTCCACATAGTACTGGCGCTTGGCCTGCTTGAGCGTGACTTTGCCAGCCTCGGGCGCGGCCGTGGCGACCTTGGTCAATTCGTTGAAGCCGCTCCACTCTTGCGCGCCGCCGTCGAGCAGCTTTACCCGGCTCATATCGAAACCATATAGGTCCAGCAGGTAATACAGTCGCGCGGCCAGGGCCGAGCGCGAATCGTCATACAGTACCAGGGTGGAATCGTCGTTCACGCCCCAGCCGCGCAGGGTGGACTCGAATTTTTCCTTGCTTGGGAACAACATGATCGAACGGCCGTCGTTGTCGCCCAGGTCCTTGAACCGTTGCACCTGGATGGCGCCGGGAATGTGGCCAATCGTGAAATAGCGGTGCGGGTGATAGCGCACCTCCAGAACCACCAGCTTCGTATTCTTCCCTTTCTCGGCGGAAAGCCAGTCAGCGTCGACCAGGAAAGAACGGTCGGCGAAGGCGGGCAACGACAGAAAAGAAACCAGGACGATTAACAGACCCAGCCATTTACGCATGATGCTCCTCCGAAAAAACGCGGCCGAAAGGCCGTAAAACTTGAAGGGATAAGCTACCGGCCGTCGCTCATCGTTGATCTTTGTTTCACCCAGACATAGAACATGGGCAGATAGAACAGCGAGAGCACGGTACCGATGAGCAGGCCGCCGATGGCGGTATCGGCCAGCGGCGACAGGCGTTCCAGGCCGACGGCGTGTTCCAGGGCCACCGGCAAGAGGCCGGCGATGGTGCCGAAGGCGGTCATCAGAATGGGGCGATAGCGCAGGCGGATGGAATCGCGCGCGGCGGTCAGCGGCGCATCGCCCTCACGCTCGCGGTGGTGGATGAAGTCGACCATCAGGATGGAGTTCTTGACGATGATGGAGAACAACAGAATGATGCCCAGGATGGCCGGCAGGGCCATGGCCTTGTCGAACAGCAAGAGGCCCCACACCGCGCCGATGGCCGACAGCGGCAGCACGAGCATGGCGATGCCGGCCAAGGTGAAGCTGCCGTAGGCCGGCACCAGCACCGCGAACAGCAGCAACATGCCCAGCCCCATGCCGGCCATCATGCGTTTGCTCGACTCCGTGCCCTCGCCGTTGTCGCCCTTCTCCACCAGGGTGACGCCGGGCGGTAGCACAGCACGGGCTGCGGCCTCGGCCTCACCGGCGAGTACGCTGGACGGCGCTTTCTCGCGCCAGGCCAGGATGTCCAGGCTGTATTGCATGCGGTCACGGGTCAGCGTCGAAACCGCCTGGGCACGGGCCAGGGTGCCGAGTTCGCCAAGGCTAACGGATTGACCATTTGGAAGCTGAATGGGCAGCAGCATCAGGGTGGCGGGCTCGGCCCGGTAGGCGTCGCTGAAGTAGCTCTTCACCGGGATCGCGCTGACCGTGGACAGCTTGGATAGGCTGGCCACTGCACCGCCTTTCAGCGGTAGTTGCGCCACCACCATTTCCGGCGTCAGGCCCAGGCTGCGCAGGCGTTCCTCGTCGAGCGCGAGCACGGTTTCCTGGGCGTCGGCATCCCACACGGTGGACACCGAGGTCAGACCCGGCACCCGGGACAAGGCTTCTCGTACCTTGGCAGCGGCTTCCGGCAGGCGGCGCCAGTCCTCGGAATAGAGGCGGATATCCACCGTCGCCTTGATGGTGGACATCGGGGTGATGCCGTAGCCATAGACGTCAGCGGCGGTGACGCCAGGCAACGCGGCCAGGCGTTTACGCAGATCGGCCTCGATCGCCCAAGTGTCCTCGGCGCGCTCAAAGCGGTTGACGTAGGCCAGGGTGAAGGTGGCCTCGGCCGGCAGTTGGCCGGAGCCGAGCGAGATCACCCCCGGCTCCGAACCGAACGCCAGGCTGACCCGTTTCAGTCGCTTGTCCCGCGTCAGTGCCTGCTCGAAGGCGGCCAGCCGGGCCTCCGCCACCGCCACCGGCTCGTTAGCGGAGAAGCGTACATGCGCCTTGATGATGCCGCTGTCCATCGGCGGCAGGGCGTCACGTCCCACCATGGGCATGATCAGTATGAAGCTGGCCGCCAGCAGTGCGTAGGCCGGCAGCACTAACAGCCAGCGACGCAAGGTGCCGCCAGCGAAGGCCCAATCCAGCCAGCGTACATAAAGCCCGGCGCCCGGCCCCAGCGTGCGCTGATAGAGCCGTTCCAGAAAACGTTCGAAGCGGTTCTTCTCTGGCAGGCCGTTGCGGTACCAGAAGAAGGACAGGCGCGGGATGAAGGTGATGGCCACGAAATACGATACCAGCACGGCGATGATGAGTGGAAACACCAGATGCTTGAACATCTGTTCAGTGAAGTCGCCGACGAACATCAACGGCGCAATCACTACGACGGTGGCGATGGTGCCGACGAACACCGGGAACAGCACCTCCTCGGTCCCTTTGCGGATGGCGCTGGTGACGTCCTCATGCAACTCGCCCAGGTGGCGTTCGATGTTTTCCAGCACCACCACGGCATCGTCCACCAGCATGCCCAGCGCCAGAATGATGGCGGTCAGCACGATGGTGTTCATCTCCTTGCCGGTGAGCCAGAGCACGGCCAGGGTAATGAGGAACACCAGCGGGATGGAAATCAAGGCGGTAGTCACTGCACGCCAGTTGCCGAGGAAGAACAGGATGACGATGCTGGTGAAGATGATCGCGTCGCGCAGCGCCTCCATCATGTTGTTGTTAGATGTCTCGATCAGTTCGCCTTGGGTGTCGGCGACGGCGATTTCCAGGCCAGGGTAGCGCGCCCGCAGTTCCGGCAGTTTCGCCTCCGCCTCGGCGATAGCGTCGGCCACCGCGCCGCCAGGGGCACGCTGGATGGCCACGGCGATGGCCGGCTTGCCATTGCCGTGATAGGCGGAGAAGCGTTCACCCTCGCCCAGCCGGATGTCGGCCAGATCGCCCAGCGCCAGGCCGGGCGCGACCGGCAGCAGGCGCAGGCGCTCGGCGTCGCTGCCTTCGCCGTAGATGGTCAGCGTGGTCGAAGCGCCGCCGCCTTGCAACGTGCCCAGCGGCCAGTCACGGTTGACCTTGGCCAGCAAATCCTGGAATTGGGCCTGCGAGAGGCCGTGGCGAGCCAGCTTCAAGGGATCGAACTCCACCCGTAGCGTCGGCTCATGACCGCCGAATATCTCGACGTTGGCGACATGTGGCTGGGTAATCAGCGCCGCGCGTAAATCGTTTTCCGCCAGCAGGCGGACTTGCGACAATGAGAGCCCGCTGCCCGCCTTGGGCGACACCGCCAGCACCATGACCGGATTGGTGAAACTGCCGATCGGGTAGATAGCGGACGGCGGCACTTCCGGCGGCAGCCTGGCGCGCACTTTTGAGAGTGCATTGGAGACGTCGACCAGGGCGGCGTCGAGACCTTTGGTGTATTCGAACTCGGCCTTGACGATGGACACCTCGTTCTTGCTGGTGCTCTCCACGTTACGCACGCCGGAGAGGGCATAGAGTTCCTGCTCGATGGGCCGCGACAACTTCTGTGCCACGGTCAGCGCCGCCGCGCCCGGCAACTGGGTGATGACCATGACCTGCGGCCGCTCCACGTCCGGATACATGTTGCGCGGCAGATTGAGATAACCCACCACCCCAAGCAGGGAGGCCATGAGCAGGATGATGGCCAGCAACTGGGGGCGGGCGTGGAAGAAGCGGAACATGGTTTACTTCCCTGCGATATAGGGCGCGCCGGCCAGGAGCCGGGTGAGGATGTCCGGGCTGGCGCAGGCGACGCGGGCGCCAGCGAGGGTTGTGTCGCTGCTTGCTACGCCCTCCTCGCCACTGGCGGCCACGGCGACGTCCAGACGTGCCACGCGGCCGCCGTCAAGCAGCTTCAACACGGCGGCGTGCTGGCCGTCATCACCTAGCAGGCAGGCGCGCGGCAGCAGCACAGCGGTGTCGGCGCGAAAGATTTCCAGCCGGGCCGAGGCGCGGGAGCCAGGTTGCAGGGCGGCGTGGCTTTTGGCTTCAAAGCGGGCCATGCCCTGCCCCACCGCCTCCGGCCAGGGAGTGAGCGGCAAAGTTTCATTGCCGATATGCAGGGTTTTGGGGTGCAGGCCGTCCGGCACGTTCGCCAGCAGGCGCACGCCAGCGGACAGGTCCATCACCTTCAACAAGGGCTTGCCGGGCGCAGCCAGGTCGCCGGGCTGGGCCAGACGCTGCGTCACCACGCCATCGAACGGCGCGGCGATCACGCCGTAACGCAGATTCTCGCGCGCCGCGCCGGCTTGCGCCTCGGTCGCCCGCAACAACGCGCGGTAACTCTTCACCGCGTTGCCGGCGGCGGTCTCGCGGGCACGCGCCGCTTCCAGGGCGGCTTGCGCGGCCTGCACCTGTTCCAGCGCCACACCGCCGATGGCGAGCAGGGATTCCAGACGCTGATTGCGCTCCTGCTCCGCCTTCAGGTTGCTACGCGCCGCAGCCAGGTCGGCGGCAACGCTGCTTTCCTGCAAGCGTACCCGCGCCAGTTCCGCCTCGGCGCGCAAACGGTCGGCCTCGGCCTGGGCCAGATCCAGCCGCACCAGCACCTCGCCCTTTTTGAAGCGGTCGCCTTCGAGGCGGGTCAATTCGGTGATGTTGGCAGAAAAGCGGCTGGCCAGCACCGCTTCACGCGCTGCCAGCACCTCGACGCTGGCGGGCAGGGTCAAGGTCACCGATCCGGCAGCGAGACTACGCGCCGCCACCACCACGGCGGGGATGCCAGCCACGGGGCGTTGGGCCACCTGGGCGCGCTTGTGCCTGACGGCCAGCACGGCGCCGACTATCAGGACCAGGAGGATCACGGCGATCAGGAGTTTTTTCATCATTTCGGGTCCAGTATCTCGATGTATTCGGTTTCCGGCGTACCCGCCAGCACCTGGGCAGCAGACCAGGCATAGGCGGCCTGGGCGCGGCTGCTGGCGAGGCGGTATTCGGCATCGAGCAGGTCGCGCTCGGTGCGCAGCAGGTTTTCCAGGGTCTGCGCGCCCAGCCGGGTCTTTTCCCGTTCCACCGTCACCACCTCGGTGCGATAGGCGCTTTCGCTTTCCAGGGCCACCGCCGTGGCGCGCGCGCTGTCATATGCGGCCTTCAAGCTGGTCAGTTGCTTTGCGGTCTCGCGTTCGGTGGCGCGACGCTCGTCGTCCGCCACGCGCGCCCTGGCCGCCTCGGCGTCGGACTGATGCCAGGCGCTGGGCGTCAGCGGCACGGCCAGTTGCACGCCGGCTTCCCATATCGCGTTGTCGGCGCCGCCGCCATGTTGGTCGAACCAACTGCCGTTGAGCGACAGTTGCGGCCGCAGACCGCGCCGGCTTTCGTCGGCCCGGGCGCGGGCGCTGCTGGCGCGGGTGGCGGCCAGTTTGACCGGCAGGGTCTCGGCCAGCGCCGCTACGCGCCAGGCCGGTTGCGCGATCGTCGCCTCCGCCGGACGGCGGCGCTGGCCGCTGGCTTCATCCAGTTCCGCCAACGCGGTGTCCACCCCTACCGCCAGTTGCGCCTCGTCGGCCAAAACCCGCTGGTATTCACTCTCGGCCAGGCGCAGAGATACGCGGGCAGTCTTGCCCAACGCAACCTCCTTTATCAGCCGGTCGCGGAAGGCGGTCACGCTGGCCTTGAGTTTGCCCAGCGCCTCGGCCTGCCGGACCAGGGCTTGCAGGCGGAACCAGGCAGCGGCGATTTGATGCATCCGCGCCAAGCGATCTTGAGTTTCAATCAGGCGGGCGGCTTGCAGGTTGCCTTCCGCCCGCTCACGGGCCTTCGCTACCACCCCGAATACGTCGATGGGCAGGCTGTAGATCACACCGGCGCGGGCGATGTCACGGCTCACGTCGGGCGGCGCCGGGTCGCCCGGCGTGTAGGCGCCCACCACGCGCGGATGCTCGAAACGAGACAGCCCCGCCAGCAGGCTGCCCTGACCGTAGTAGCGCGCCTTGGCCGCCTTCAGGTCGGCGCCGGCAGCAGCCACGTCGCCGGCGCGGGCGGCGGCGCGGGGATGGTCCAGGCTGGCATGGAGCAGGTCGGCCAGGGGACCGGCGGAAACCAGCGCCGGCCAGAGGGTTAACAGTAGGACGGACAATCGCTTCACGACATCTCCTTGCCAGCAGTTATGACGATCTCAAGCGCAACCACCGCTACCACAACAGCAGCCGCCAGCCTTGGCCGACGCCGGCGCGACGCTGGCAGCCGATAGCCAAGCGGCGATCTTGTCGCGGCTGGGTACGCCGCCGGCATGGACCACCTTGCCGTCGATCACCACGCCTGGGGTGGACAGGACGCCATACGCCATGATGGCGTGGATGTCCTCGACCTTTTTGAGTTGGACCGTGATGCCTTTTTCAGCGGCGACCTCCTCGATCAGTTTAAGGGTGGTCTTGCAGTTGGCACAGCCCGTGCCGAGTACCTTGATATCCATGATTTCTCCATTCACAAAACCAGATTGAACACATAGCCTACCAGCAGGATGCCGGCGGCCACCACACCCGCGAAGGTGGCGATCAAACGGGGTTTGAGCACCTTGCGCAAGATAATCATTTCCGGGGCGGACAGGGCGATCACGCTCATCATGAAGGCCAGCACTGTGCCCAGCGCCGCGCCCTTGCCCATCAACGCCTCGACGATGGGGATGATGCCAGCCGCATTGGTGTACATCGGCACGCCGATCAGCACCGCCGCCGGCACCGACCACCAGGGCGCGTCCTTGCCCATGATCGAGGCCATGAAGTCCTCCGGCACATAGCCGTGGATGCCCGCGCCCAAGGCGATGCCGGCGATGATGTAGGGCCATACCTTGCCGACGATCTCGCTGACATGATGGAAGCCGCTGGCGATGCGTTCGCCCCAGTTCGTTTCACTGCCTTCGACGGCAGCCGGCGGCTGACTGCTCTGCATGGCCCGCACCCAGTCTTCCAGGTGATTTTCCATGCCCAACTTGCCGATGACCAGACCGGCGATTATGGCCACCGTCAGGCCCAGCCCCATGTAAAGCGCCGCGACTTTCCAGCCGAACATACCGAACAGCAAGGCCAGCGCCACCTCGTTGACCATAGGCGCCGAGATCAGGAACGAGAAGGTCACCCCCAGCGGTACACCGGCCTGCAAAAAACCGATAAATAGCGGCACAGCGGAACACGAACAAAATGGCGTGACGATACCCAGACTTGCCGCCATCACGTTACCGACGCCCAGCCGCCGCCCGGACAGCATGGCGCGGGTGCGCTCCGGCGAGACGTAGGTGTGAATGATGCCCATGACGAAGACGATCCCGGTGAGCAGCAACAGCACCTTGGGCGTGTCATAGAAGAAGAATTGCAGCGCGCCACCCAGGTGGCTGGCGGGGTCCACCGGCAAGGCCGCGACCAGCGCTTCGGCCGCAGGCGCCAGGGCCCGGTAGAGGACGAACCAGAGCAGGCCAGCCAGGGGCAGGAAGAACAGCGGCTGCTCGATAGGCCAGCGTTTCAGTCGGGCGGCAAAGGCTTGCATGTCAGGGTCTCCGTTTGAATTGGGCGAAGCAAAACGCACCTCACTGTAGAAGACGGTTTGCAGTAAAAAAAGATGCAGGCGATGAAGAAATATCAGGAAGAAGCCTCGCGGCTCCTCCCTCCCACACCACCGGACGAACGGGTCACGTATCCGGCGGTTCGATGAATTGAATTCTTACCATGCGGCAAGGCTCGGTACTCCCAGGCGCAATGGTAAGGCCAAAGCCAGAGCGGGTGTCTTCGACCATCGCCATGGCCCGTGGGCGGACTTGCTGGTGTTCCACGCTTCGCGCACGGCGACGCCGCACCTGCACAGTTCCCTATAGCCCGCCGGCCCCCATTGTTCGCGATATTTTGTAAGGAGTGGCAAGTGATGCAACTTAGCTAGACCTGACCCCACCGGTTTGACCCCACCGGTTTTGTGCTGACCCCACCGGTTTTGTGGTGGCCACGTCATGCCAAGAAATCATCCTGGCATACATCGTCGAACCGTCTGGCCGCAGGCATGGGATGTCCAGCGGCGAGACATCCCCGCACACCAAATCGCCCGGCATGAGCGCCCGCGCCGTACGCCGGACGGGCGTCAAGTTATCGTCGTAGATCGCCTTGCCGTCGCGCAAGGCCTTTCCCGAAACCCGGAAATGCTGCCCCTCGGCCGCCAAAAAGCGCCGCGCCGCCGGCAGCGTGAGCAGCCGCGCCAGCCACCCGTCAGGGCATCCTCCGGCGCGTAAATCCTTCGCCATCCAGGCCGTGGCCTTCAGCCAGCACTGCCGCTCGCCATCCGCCCCGCCCGTCCACGCCCCGCGCACCTTGTCACGCAGCATCTCGGCCAGTTTGGGCATGTCGTAGCCCCGCTCCGCAGCGCCTGGCCAGGCCGAGAGCAGCCCGGCGGCCCAAGCCTCGAACTCGCTCGACACCATCGCCCGCGCCACGCCCCGGTCGGCCCGTCTGCCCAGGCGGATGAGCGCATCCAGCCCGCCCACGCGTAACTTTTCCTCGTAGCGGTACACCTGCTGCCACGACCGGCCCAAATCCCGGGCGATCGCCTCCGCCATCGCCCGCCGTCCGCGGTGGCGGTCCGGCAGGGCCAGCAAGGGCTGCAATGCGGCCATGATCTTGCGCGCCTGCGTCACACGCGCCGCGTCCTGCTCGGACACCGGCGCCACCAGCGAGCCGATGAGAATCGAATGGGTGGCAGGGGTGGCCGCGCCCGCGACCTCGCTCAAGGCCCACTCGTCGAGGTGAGCCCCCCGCCGTGCGCCTCCGCCGGCAGCACGCCGTGCCGGAGTGCCACCCCCGCCGGGGAGCCCACCCGTCCCGGTGGCCGCCGGGATGGCCAACTGGCCGACGGGCGAGGGCACCCCCGTCTGGATGGACTCCCCGGCGGGGGCGGCCGGCATCACCGCGCCCGCTTCACATGCGGCAGATGTCCCATGCGCGGAGTGGCCCACGAAATCGCCGCAGCCTCCGCCTCCTGCCGAAATCGGGAGGCTGGGTTTAGCTGCTTGCTCGCCATTTATCCGCTCCTTCCGCTCTGTTTTTTCGGCCCTCGCCGCCTGCTGCGCCTCAAGCGGCAGACTGGACAGCGCGATCTCGATGCCCTTGCCTCGCACTTTTGAGCGATGCACGAGCAAATTTTTTTGGCTCATCCGCCTGATCGACACCTCGTGTGTAGGCATCCCAGGCAACCGCATCGTAGCGATCTGCTGCGGCGTCAACCAAATCTCTCTCATGATAATTCCCGGTACAACGCGGCGGCGATCTCTGCGCGCTGATCTTGCGGCATGCCGCGTCGGCAAGCCTCGTCGGCTGCGGCGATGCACCTCACCAACCGCTTGAACCACGCCCATCCGCCGCGCAGCCGCATCATCGCACCGCCTCCAGTTCCACATCTGCTTCCAGCGTCCGCCGCAGATCGCGCATGATCGCCCGCTTGATGCCGCCCAGCGGCTCGTGGTCGTCCCGCATGCCCCAGTCATAGACCGCTCGGCGCGCCGTCACTGGCAGGTAGCCGTGCGCCAGTGCCCACGCGGAAAGACTGCGCCATCCGCGCAGGGCCAGCTTGCCGCGAACCTGATCCATCGTCCCTAGTTGCTTCATAACTGCTAAACTCGTAGCTATTTAGTACAGTGTAGCGCACTTTTGAGCTAGTATGTCAACTACTTTTGAGCGATGTCGTGCACGATTCGCGCACGATTCGGATGCACTTTTCTCCCTGAATCGTGCATCCCAGTACGAATCGTGCGCACGATTCTCAAGAGCAAATCGTGCATGAATCGGACTTTCCTGCCCGCCTGAAGGAATGTATAGGCGATGAGTCAGTTGCGTCCTTTGCTCGACGCTGCGGCTTCTCTGAAGGTCTCATAAGGGCCTACCTTAAGGCCCAGAAGCGGCCAGGGATGGAGAGGATTGTTCGCATTGCCGAAGTCGCTGGCGTCACCCTGGACTGGCTGGCCACAGGGCTCGGCCCGCGCCGCCGTGCAGACGCGCAACCCCGCGCCAGTATTGAAGATTTGGCAGGCCAGCACGCCCGCCGATGGGAGAAAATCATCACCCTCATCGAGGGCATTGAGGACGAATCCGCTCACGTCGCCGCAATCGAGGAGCTTTTTACGCGCGCTCAATCTTCGGCAGAGATTGCCGATCTCCGTCAGGCCGTCAAAGCCCTGACCGAAGCCCAAAAAAAACGCGCCTGACCCCTACAGCCAGGCGCATCACTAGATTTTTTTCGTCGCACGCAATGCGAGCACGCCCCTCACATGTCAAAACTGTGGAAAACTCGCCTAACCTACTGATTTCCCGCCCCTTCCCGCCCCTTCCCGCCCCTGTTCTGTCGCATCTACTTTGTCGCATCTAATCTTTTCACTCCCAGTGGCCCCCTCGGCACGAAACAGCATACCTTCCCCGCTGCATCAAAGCGCACCTGGCAGGCGCTGGATAGATGTTCTCGTAGACGCTTGCGCGCCCGCTGCACGCGCGACTTGGCGCCGGGCAGGCTAAGACCTTTCAGGCGGGCATATTCCTCTTGGCCCAGGCCTTCCAGGTCGCACAAGGTGATGGCCTCGCGGTCTTGCACGGACAGTTCCGCCAGGGCGCGCGGCAGGCATTGCACCAGGGTGTCCACCGGCACGGGGTCATCGATTTCGTGTACCAGATCGTCCGGCAGTTCAACCAGTTCCTTTTTCAAACGCAAGCGGTCGGCCAGGGCATTGCGCGCCACCTCGTACAGCCAGGCGCGGGGGTTATCGATCCGGCAGAACTTTTTGTCCTGGCGCAGGGCCTTCAGAAACAGGTCCTGCAACAGGTCCTCGGCGTCGTGCTGATTACCCAGGCGACCCCGGAGCCAGGCACGCAGCTCGGCCTCATGGCGACGCCAGGCGGTCATCAGGCAGTTCATGGACGTTGCCAGGGTCCTAACCTGGCTTGACGGCCTGGATATTGGCCGAGGCGATGTAGTTCTCGACGCCGCGCCCCGGCGCCCATTGGCGGATGTAGTCGCGGCTGGCGTCTTTCGGCGCAATGTGGATTTCAACGAAGCCGGCCGCTTCGAGCAGGGCAGTCAGTTCGTTCACGCTGACCGCGCCGGCAACGCAGCCGGTGTAGAGGGCGACCTCGGCCTTCATGGCGTCCGGCAGTTCGGCGGTGAGTACGATGTCTGAGATGGCCAGCCGGCCGCCCGGCTTCAGCACCCGCCAGGCATCGCGGCAGACCTGGGCCTTGTCGGGCGCAAGGTTGATGACGCAATTTGAAATAATGACATCGACTGTGGCGTCGGCCACCGGCAGGTGCTCGATCTCGCCGAGGCGGAAGTTGACGTTGGCGTAGCCGCCCCTGGCGGCGTTGGCGTGTGCCTTGGTGAGCATGTCCGGGGTCATGTCGACACCGATGACCCGGCCGGTTGGACCGACCGCGTGGGCGGCCAGAAAGGCATCGAAACCAGCGCCGCTGCCCAGGTCGAGCACGGTCTCGCCCACCTTGAGATTGGCGATGGCCTGCGGATTGCCGCAGCCGAGTCCGAGGTTGGCGCCTTCCGGTACGGCGGCGGTCTCCTCGGCGCTGTAGCCGATGCCTTGTGTCAGCCGTTCGGCCGTCGATCGCTCCGTTGGCGTGCAGCAACTTGGGCCGCAACCGCAGCCGCCGGAACGGGCGATGACAGCATAGGCGTCGCGGACTTGCTGGTGGATTTTGTCGTGTTCCAGGTCGCTCATGGATGTTCCTTAGTGAGAGGTAATGCCGGCTTCATACCAGCCTTTGCTTCGGTTGACGATCTTGACTACCAAGAGCATCACCGGCACCTCGATCAGCACACCGACCACAGTGGCCAACGCCGCGCCGGACTCGAAGCCGAACAACGAGATGGCCGCCGCCACCGCCAGCTCAAAAAAATTGGAGGCGCCGATCAGGGCCGACGGGCAGGCGACGCTGTGCTTCTCGCCGACCGTGCGGTTGAGCCAGTAGGCCAGGGCCGAGTTGAAGAAGACCTGGATCAGGATCGGTACCGCCAGCAGCGCGATAATCAGCGGTTGGTTCAGGATCGCCTCGCCCTGGAAGGCGAATAGCAGCACCAGCGTGGCCAGCAGGGCCAGGATGGAGGCTTGGCCGAGCGTCGCCAGGGTGGCGTCAAACCGGACTTGACCCTGTTTCAGCAAGGCCTTGCGCCAGACCTGCGCCAGGAGCACCGGGATGACGATATACAGCAGCACCGAGGTGAACAGCGTCGCCCACGGCACGGTGATGGCCGACAGGCCCAGCAGCAAGCCAACGATGGGCGCGAAGGCGACGATCATGATGGTGTCGTTGAGCGCCACCTGGGACAAAGTGAAGTATGGGTCGCCATTGGTGAGCCGGCTCCAGACGAAGACCATGGCGGTGCAGGGCGCGGCGGCGAGCAGGATGAGACCGGCCACGTAACTATCCAGTTGTTCGGCTGGCAGGTATGGCGCGAACAGATGGCGGATGAACAGCCAGGCCAGCAAGGCCATGGAAAAGGGCTTGACCGCCCAGTTGACCAACAGGGTGACGCCGATGCCGCGCCAGTGTTCCTTGACCTGAGCCAGTGCGCCGAAGTCGATCTTCATCAGCATGGGGATAATCATTACCCAGATCAACAAACCGACCGGCAGGTTGACCTGGGCGACCTCCATGCGGCCCAAGGCATGAAACGGCGCCGGGAACAACTGGCCCAGGACCACGCCGGCGACGATGCACAGCGCGACCCACAGCGACAGCCAGCGCTCGAACAGGCTCATCGGGGCGCCGGCGGCGCGTTTGGCGGTGACTTCGCATTGGGCCGACATGGTTACAACTCCAGCGCGGCGCGCACGGCGGGCACCAGTCGCTCGTGGATGGCGTCGCGCACCGCGATGAACGACTCCAGCGGCTCACCGTGCGGGTCGTGGAAGGGCAGGTGGATGGACCGCACAGGCTTCGGAAAGATCGGGCAGGTCTCCTTGGCGTTGTCGCAGACAGTAACCACGAGATCGATGGGCTCGTTCAGGAACACGCTGACGTCCTTCGGGTACAGCCCGTCGGTGGCCAGGCCGATCTGATTCAGCGCCGCGACGGCGCCATCAGCCACCTTGGTCTGCGGCCGAGTGCCGGCAGAGACGGCGCGGGCCCGGCCGGCGAGGTCGTGGTTGACCAGGGCCTCGGCCATTTGCGAGCGACAGGAGTTGCCGGTGCAAAGTATAAGGACGGTGGGGAGTTTGTTCATGGCGCAATCTCGGTAGGGAAAAAGATCGGACAGCTTAGCCCGAAAATCTTACATATATATGACATAGCATATATTCAAGCACAGCAACGGACTGGCCGGCACACCATATCAGCCAGTCGTTTACTGTCCGCCTTGCCGAATGGATTCGGGCTATCGCGGGCCAGCGTCTCCAGGATGCGATAGGCCCAGAGTGGCAATTGCGGATCGAGTCGGTAAAAAATCCAGGTACCTTCTCGGCGCAGGCTCAATAAACCAGCTTCGCGCATGATGGCCAGGTGGCGGGATGTCTTGGGTTGAGGCATGTCCAGGGCCGCAGTCAGTTCGCATACGCACAACTCACCCTGGACCAGAAACAGTGACAATAACCGGCGACGAGTTGTGTCCGAGAGTATTCCGAAGAAGTCTTGAGTGTCCATCGTGTGCCACATTATATTCACAATAACGAATATAACAAGCAGCGAAATAGTGCTTATGGAATCTGTGCCAAGACCAACAGTGAGGCTAGGCTGAAGCCAAAATGGAGCCAGGCCCGCAACCGGTAGCGATTGGTCAGTTGTTGCGGCGGAAAACTGGCGATGAGGAACGGCCGGCCGCTGCGTGGCCGGGTCAGGACATAACTGGCCAGGGCGGCATCCTGGCGCGCGGCCACCTCCCGCTGGGCGGCGGTCTGGGCGAGTTGCCATTCTTGCGAATCGATCTCGTCGTTACCGTCCAGGTCGAAACGACGATGTAGCGTGTCCCAATCCTGCTTCCATTCTTCCAGCACCTTGCCCTGTTCAGCACGCGGGTCGAGCTGGCCCTGGCTACCGAATTCGCCCAGGGCGTAGATCGGTGCATCGATCAGCAACAGCTCCTCTTCGAGCCGATAGTCGCCGTCACGGTAGCTCTCTTGCCGGTCGGTCAGGATTTCCGCGCCGTCCGGATCGATCTGGCAGCGGCCGGCACCGTCGTCCAGGATAAACGGGCTATCGCTTTCGCCGGATTCGATCTGCCGCCATTTATCGTTGCTGAGTTTGAAACGGCGATAGCGATACCACAGGCAAGGCAGGCTGTGCGCGGGACTCAGCACCTCCTGGCCAGGCAGCGGCCGGCCCTTGCCGATCAGCTCGACATAGCCTTGGGCGGCCGATGCGATGCGCGAGGTCGGGGTGTCGCGGATGGCCCGCAGCCGGCGCAAAGCCAGCAACCAGGCAACCAGCGCCGACAACAAGGCGGCGACCAGGCAGGCGATCCGGATGGCGCGGCTGTGCGAGAAAAACCCGGCCGGAACCAGGATCAGGTAGCCGCCGCCGGACAGGAAGTCGCGCCAGATACGGAGCATCAGCCGCCGAATAAACGCTTGATGTCCACGTCGCGTTTTTCTTCGGCATCGAAGCTCAACATCTGCGCCCGGCGGAAGCTGAACATGCCGGCGACGATAGAGTCGGGAAACTGTTCGATGCGCACGTTATTGATGTTGACGCTGGCGTTGTAGAGCTCGCGCCGATCGGCAATGGCGTCCTCCAGCGTGCTGATACGGCGCAAGAGTTGCATGAATTGCTGGTTGGCCTTGAGGTCCGGATAGGCCTCGACTACCGCGAACAATTGGCCCAGGCCGCTACGCAACGCCGTCTCGGCCGCGCCCAGCGCCTGGATGTCGCCGCTTTCCCGCGCCCGATGGACCTGGCCGCGCGCCTCGGTCACCCGCTCCAGCGTGGCCTGTTCGAATTCCTTGTATTGCCGGCAGGTCTCCACCAGCTTGGGCAGCTCGTCGTGGCGTTGCTTGAGCAGCACGTCGATGTTGGCCCAAGCCATGCCGACGTTGTATTTGATCTGGATCAGGGCGTTGTATACCGTGATGCCGTAGATTGCGATCAGTAGCAGCAACCCCAAAACGATAACGATGAGCGCCAGCATGATTTCCCCCTCTTGGGCTGGATGGTTTTGGCCGATCATAGTGGAAACGGTCTGGTATGGCGATCCCGAAGAAATGACGGTGTCCGTTGAAGGCCGCGCTGTGCCTACCTATACTGGGCGGATACCCGGTTTCTCAGTCCATCAGGAATAGAAAATGGCCAACTACGACATCGAACACATCCGCACCCTCGCCCTGGTCGGTCACGGAGGCGCCGGCAAGACCAGCCTCATCGAGGCGCTGTTAGCCAAGAGCGGCGCCATCACCGCGCCGGGCAGCGTCGACAAGGGCGACACCGTGTGCGATTACGATCCGCTGGAGAAGGCGCACCGACACTCGATGAAACTGGCTGTGGCCCATCTCGATCACGCCGGAACCCGCGTCCATCTGCTCGATACGCCGGGCTACCCGGACTTCATGGGTCAGGCCATGTGCGCCCTGGATGCGGTAGAAACGGTGGCCGTGGTAATCGATGCTCAGAAGGGCATCGAACTCACCGCCAGCCGCATGATGCACTGGGCCCAGACCCGCAACCTGGACCGCATGATCGTAGTCAACAAGATTGACGCGCCAGGCCTCGATTTGCCGGGTTTGCTGGCGAATATTCGGGCTGCGTTCGGGCGCGAATGCCTACCCATCAACCTGCCGTCGGCGGGCGGCGCCGATGTCGTGGACTGCTTCTTCACCCCGAGTGGCACGGCCGATTTTTCGTCCGTGGCCGAGGCCCATCAAGCCCTGGTCGATCAGGTGGTGGAGATGGATGAGGACCTGATGGCCGTCTATCTTGAGCAGGGTGAGGTGCGCCCGGAGCAACTGCACGCGCCCTTCGAGCAGGCCCTACGCGAAGGCCATCTGGTGCCGGTCTGTTTCGTCTCGGCCCAGACCGGGGCCGGGGTTGCGGCGTTCCTGGACATCATGGTCAAGCTGCTACCCAATCCGGCCGAGGGTAATCGGCCGATGTTCGTGCGCGGCGAGGGCGAGGCGGCCGAACCCTTCCGCTCCGAGCCGGACCCGGACAAACATGTCATCGGCCACGTATTCAAGGTGGAGATCGACCCCTATGTCGGCAAGATAGGGGTATTCCGGGTTCATCAAGGCGTGGTTTCGCCCGGCAGCCAGCTTTATATCGGCGACTCACGCAAGCCCTTCAAGGTGAGCCATTTGTTCATGCTCCAGGGCAAGCAATTGACCGAGGTGGAGGCCTGCGGACCCGGCGACATCTGCGCCGTCAGCAAGATCGACGACCTTGATTTCGATGCCGTGCTGCACGACGCCCCCGACGACGACCACATCCATATGGAGCCGCTCGATTTTCCCTATGCGGTATTCGGCCTGGCGGTGCGCGCCAGGAAACAGTCCGATGCCTCCAAACTGACCGAGGTGCTGCACAAGCTGGCGGCCGAGGACCTGGGCCTGCATGTCGAGCACGACGCCACCACCCACGAAATCGTCATTCGCGGTCTGGGCGAGCTGCACCTGGCCAATGTCCTGGAGAAGATGCGCGAGCAGTTTCACCTCGACGTGGACAGCCATCCGCCGGCCATTCCCTATCGCGAGACCATCCTGACCCCGGCCGAGGGCCATCATCGGCACAAGAAGCAGTCCGGCGGCGCCGGCCAGTTCGGCGAGGTCTACCTGCGAGTCGAGCCTATGGCCCGGGGCCAGGGTTTCGAGTTCATCGACGCGGTCAAGGGCGGCGTGATCCCCGGCGCCTTCATCCCGGCAGTGGAGAAAGGCGTGCGCCAGGCCATGAACCTGGGCGCGGTGGCCGGCTTCCCGCTGCAAGATGTGAGGGTCACCGTCTACGACGGCAAGAATCACCCGGTCGATGGCAAAGAAGTCGCCTTCGTCGCGGCCGGCAAGAAGGCCTTCCTGGAGGCCATGAGCAAGGCCAGGCCCATTGTCCTGGAGCCTATCGTCAACATCGAGCTGACCATACCCGAGAGCCACTTCGGCGACGTCAGCGGCGAGATGTCCGGCCGGCGCGGCCAGATTACCGGCAGCCAGGCTGGACGCGGCGGTATGATGGTCATCGGCGGCCAGGCGCCGCTGGCCGAGTTGGACAACTTCCAGCAGCGCCTAAAGGCGCTGACCGGCGGCCAGGGTTCCTACACCCTGGAGATGTCGCACTACCAACAGGTGCCGGTCGATGTCCAGCAACAACTGGCGGCCGGGTTCAGACCACATCCAGACGAAGACTGAAAAAAACCGTCATACCTAGCAAGTAACGCCATCCTCGAATGCTTTCGTCTGGGACGGGTTCCAGCCACTGGCTCAGAACGTGGCTTCATGCACCTCCGGCATCCCGTCGGCCACCCAACGGGCATAGCCGCCGTCCAGGTCGAGCACGTTCTTGAAGCCCATCATTTGCAACACCGCCACGGCCATGGCCGAGCGGCCGCTGGTGGCGCAGTAAACGACCACTTGGCGGTTACGGGCATTGCACAGTTCGGGCAGGTGCTTCGGATAGGCCGGGTCGGCGGCGGCCTCGATGATGCCGCGTGGCACCAGGTAAGCGCCCCGGATGTGGCCGGCCTCATATTCACCGTGTTCGCGCACGTCAATCAGCAGCAGGTCTTCCTTGGCGCTGAGCTTGTTCAGCAGTGTCTTCGGGTCGATTCCCTTGACGCAGGACTTGGCGGCGCGGACGAAGTCCATCAGACTCATGGGGTGCTGGGGGTGGAAGGTGTTGTACATTGGCCGGACTCCTAAGGTTATTGAATCGGTAATCGAAAATATCACATTGCGCGATTATTCTGTCTCGTTAACATGATGGGCAGGTGTTGAAACACGGTTGAGAGAGCGAGATGGAACTGGCTTGGTGGCATTGGATGGTGTTGGGCATGACCCTGGTGGCGCTGGAGATGCTGGTCACCACGTTTTTCCTGATCTGGTTTGGCATGGCCGCCCTGCTGGTCGGCGTGCTGATGCTATTTGCGGCGCCGGACTTTGCGACTCAGATGGTGCTGTGGGCGATATTGTCGGTGGCCATGACCGGCGCCTGGCTGAAATTCTTCAAGAATCCGGATCGCACCCGGCTAGGTCAGGCCAAGGAAGGGGTCAAGGGCCTTAGTGGCCTGATGACCAAACCGGTGACCGAAACCAATGCCGGCGAGATGATGTTCCAGCGCCCGGTGCTGGGCGCCGACCGTTGGCCCGTGGTGGCCGATGAACCGATTGCCGCCGGCGAGCGGGCGCGAGTGGTCGATGTCCTTGGCCAAACTTTGAAAGTTGAAAAGATAGGAGGTTGATTATGGGTGGCCAGATCGTTTCCCTGGTGTTGATAGGTTTCCTGTTCCTGACCCTATGGAAGGGCGTGCGCATCGTCCCGCAGGGCGAAGAGTGGGTGGTCGAGCGGCTGGGCAAGTACCGGGATACGCTGTTGCCGGGCCTGCACATCCTGGTGCCTTACATCGATGACGTGTCCTACAAGGTCACCACCAAGGACCTGATCCTGGACATCCCACAGCAAGAGGTCATTACCCGCGACAATGCGGTGCTGGTCACCAACGCCATCGCCTTCGTCAAGGTCACCGACACCCAGAGCGCGGTCTATGGCGTCACCAATTTTCAGCTCGGGGTGACCAACCTGGTGCAGACCACCTTGCGGGCGATCATCGGCGACATGGACCTCGACCAGGCCCTGTCCAGCCGCGACCATATCAAGGCCAGACTGAAGACCTCCATTGCGGATGAGGTCGCCGATTGGGGGCTGACCCTCAAGTCGGTTGAAATCCAGGACATTTCACCGTCGGCAACGATGCAGAAATCGATGGAATTGCAGGCCGCTGCCGAGCGCGAGAGGAAGGCGACGGTCACCCGCGCGGAGGGCGATAAACAGGCCGCCATCCTGGAGGCCGAGGCGCGGCTGGAATCGGCCAGGCGCGATGCCGAGGCCCAGGTGCTGCTGGCCGATGCCTCGGCCGAGGCCATCCGGCGCATCGCCGCCGCCATCCCTGACCGGGAGCTGCCGGCCATGTACATGCTCGGGGAAAAGTACATTACGGCGTTGAAGGCGATGGCGTCTTCCAGCGGCAGCAAGACCGTCATGTTGCCGGGCGATCTGGTCAAGAGCATCGAGGGGCTGCTGAGCCGGCGCGCCTGATTTTCGGCACATGTTAAAATGGCCTTGCGCACAGTTAAACCTTTTTCTAAAGTATCAAGCATAACTGTCGATAATGTCGGTGTTAATGAAGCGGGTTTAACTGGAGTTTCTAGTGCGAAAGTGGCTGCTCATACTGTTATCCGTTGTGCTCGCCACGGCCATGCCATCGGTCGAGGCAGCCGGCAAGAAACACAGCAAGGCGGGCGTGTCCACACAAGCTGCCAAGGCAACCAAATCGACCGCCGCCTCCAAACACCGCAAACAGGCCCACAAACAACATAGCAAGCAGGCAACCAAGGTCCATAAACGCTTGGCTCGCCACGGTCATCGCCATCATGGCGCCACGGTCCATGCCGCCGTCCCGGCCGTTGTACAGGCCAGCGGCAATGCGCTGAAGCCAAGTCAGAGCGTCGTGCAAGAGACCCCGGCCGGGACCAACCTGGGCCTTCGCTCCGCCGCCGCGCTGGTGGTGGACCAGAAAACCGGTGAGGCGCTCTATGCCAAGAACGCCGACGTGCAGACCCCCATTGCCTCGATCACCAAGTTGATGACCTCGCTGGTCGTACTGGATAAAGGCCAGTCCCTATCCGAGCGGATCACCGTCAGCGACGCGGATGTGGATCGCCTCAAGAGCACCCATTCCCGCCTGCCGGTTGGCGCGACGCTGACCCGAGGTGAATTGATGAATCTGGCGCTCATCGCCTCGGAAAACCGCGCGGCGGCGGCCTTGGCGCGTTCCTATCCGGGCGGCGCCGAGGCCTGCATCAAGGCCATGAACCGCAAGGCAACCGAATTGGCCATGACCAGCACCCATTATGTTGATGGCACCGGTCTGAGTAGCGGCAACCGCTCCACCGCCGCAGATTTGGCGAAGCTGGTTAATGTGGCGTCCGGAAACCCGACCATCCGCCAGATCACCAGCACCGGCGAGTACGGCATCGATCTGCCCGGTTACCGAACCGTGCGCGTGCGGCAGCATGGCAAGACCCGTCGAGTTTCCCGCGAGGTGGAGCGACGGGTAGCCTTTCACAACACCAATGTGCTGACCCGTGACCCGGATTGGGAAATCGGCCTGTCCAAGACCGGCTTCATCAACGAAGCTGGCCATTGTCTGGTGATGCAGACCAGGATCGCCGACCGCAAGGTCATCATGGTGTTGCTCGACTCCGAAGGCAAGATGACGCGGATCGGCGATGCCAACCGGGTCCGCCGCTGGCTGCAAGGTGAGGCCGGCTGAACGTTCGGCCGGTTGGCGCGGGCGGTGTTCGAGCCCGATCACAAATTTACCAAATAGTAAGACGTTGCGCTTTGCCGGATACGGTTTTGTCGGTATCCTCCGTTGCCTGACGAAAACCGAAGTTATGTCCGATACCCCTTATCTTTCTGTCCATGAACTTGCCTGCGCCCGCGGCGAGCGGACGCTATTCTCCACCATGAATTTCCAGCTCGGGACCGGCCAGTTGCTGCTGGTGCAGGGTGGTAACGGCCGGGGCAAGACCAGCCTGCTCCGCTTGCTGTGCGGTCTGGCCCAGCCGCTGGCGGGCGAAGTGCGCTGGCGCGGTCAAGCGATCGGCCCAGCGCGCGAGGAATACCATCGAAACATGGCCTATATCGGCCATGTCAACGGCATCAAGGACGACCTGACGCCGATGGAGAATCTCCGGCTGAGCGCCGCCCTGGCGGGCCGCGATCTGGACGAGGCGACGGCCACGCAGTCGCTGGTCAAACTGGGCCTGGAACGCTGCCTCGACCTGCCGGCGCGGGTTTTGTCCTTCGGTCAACGTCGGCGCGTGACCCTGGCTGGACTAATGACCGCCGGCGCGCTGCTCTGGATACTGGACGAGCCGCTGACTGGTCTGGATATCCATGGCGTCGCCCTGGTGGAAGGGTTGCTGCGCGATCACGTAACCGGTGGCGGCATGGTGGTGATGACTACCCATCAGCCGCTTTCGCTCGACGGCGTGGCCACCGTGCCGTTGCAAGTCGGTCCGCTGCTTCAACCCGACGAGGTCTGAGCCGTCATGTTGCACTTCCTGCTCACCGTCATCCGCCGCGATCTACTGCTGGCCGCTCGACGCAAAGGCGACTGGCTGACGTCGCAATTCTTTTTCATCATGGTGGTGAGTATGTTCCCGCTGGGCATCGGCCCGGAACCGGAAATGCTGCGCCGAGTGGCGCCGGGCGTGATGTGGGTGGCCGCGCTGCTGGCCTCGCTGCTGTCGCTGTCTCGCTTGTTTGCCGAGGATTACCGCGACGGCAGCCTGGAGCAGATGCTGCTGTCGCCCGAACCGCCAGTGCTGCTAGCGCTGGGCAAGGCCCTGGCGCATTGGCTGATCTACGGTATTCCGCTGCTGCTGATTGCGCCGGTGCTGGGCCTCCAGTTTGGTTTGCCGGCCGATGTTATCGGTGTGCTGATGCTGTCTCTGCTGATCGGCACGCCGGTGCTTTCGTTGCTTGGCGGCGTCGGCGCGGCATTGACTTTGGGCCTGCGCGGCGGAGGGGTATTGTTGACGTTGTTGATCCTTCCCTTGTATGTTCCGGCCTTGATCTTCGGCGCTGGCGCGGTGGACTCCGCCTTGGCCGGTTTGGGGCCGGAAGCCAATTTGTCGTTGCTGGCCGCCTTCGCTGTGTTGACCTTGATGGTGGCGCCTTGGGTGGCCGCCTCCGCCTTGAAAATTTCGATCGAGTGAATTATGGCTTTCTCAATCTATAAATACGCCTCGCCCATGACCTTCTATGGTCTGGCCGGCAAGCTGATTCCATGGTTCGCCTGGGGCGCAGGCATCCTGACCGTGCTGGGGCTATACATCGCCTTTTTCATGGCGCCCACCGATTTTCAGCAAGGCGAGGCCTATCGGGTCATCTTCATCCATGTGCCCGCCGCCTGGATGTCGATGTTCATCTACATCATCATGGCCTTCTGGTCGGCCGTCGGCCTGGCCTGGAATACCCGGCTGTCGTTCATGATGTCGCGGGCCTTGGCGCCCACCGGCGCGGTGTTCGCCTTTCTGTCGCTGTGGACCGGCGCATTGTGGGGCAAACCTATGTGGGGCGCGTGGTGGGTGTGGGATGCTCGACTGACGTCGTCACTGATTCTATTTTTCCTGTATGTCGGCATCATGGCCCTATGGTCGGCCATCGACGACCGCCGGCGCAGCGATAGGGCCGGGGCCTTGCTGATCCTGGTTGGCGCAATCAATGTGCCGATCATCTATTTCTCGGTGAAATGGTGGAACACCCTGCACCAAGGGGCATCGGTCAGCCTGATGAAGTCGCCCTCGATGGCCAGCATCATGCTGATCGGTATGCTGGTACTGGCCATTGCCGCCTGGTTCTATGCCATCGCCACCGCCTTAACCCGGGTGCGCGGCATCATCCTGGAGCGGGAGCGGCAGACCGAGTGGGTCAAAGAATTGTTGGAGAAAATCTGATGCAGTGGGCGAGCTGGAGCGCATTCTGGGATATGGGTGGTTATGGCCTGTATGTGTGGGGTTCCTATGGGGCTTTGTTTTTTCTCATCCTGGCGGAAACGTTTTTCTTGGTACGCGGTCGGAAACGGACATTGCAGCGAATTCGCCGCATGAAGAACTGGGAACAACAATGAAGTCACGCAACAAGAAACTACTGGCCATCGGCCTGGCGGTGGTCGGTCTGGCCATCGTCGCCGCTCTGGTGCTCAACGCCTTCCGCAACAACCTGGTGTTCTTCTTTACGCCGACCCAGGTAGCCAATGGCGAGGCGCCCAAGGACAGGGCCTTCCGAATTGGCGGTCTAGTCGTGGCCGGCACGATCAAGCGCTCGGCCGATGGCATGAACGCAACCTTTGTCGTCACCGATACCGCCAAGACCATGCCGGTCATCTACAGCGTCAAGGACAACGGCCCGTTGCCCGACCTGTTCAAGGAAGGCAAGGGCATGGTGGCCGAAGGCAAGCTGGGCGCAAACGGTGTTTTCGCCGCGACCCAAGTACTGGCCAAACACGACGAGAATTACATGCCGCCCGAAGCCGCCAGCGCCATCGCTCAGGCGCAGAAGGCCCAGACACTGGTCAAATAATTGCGTGGCAAATATCCGCCACGGTAGAGGAGAAATCCAATGATTCCTGAAATCGGCCATTTCGCCCTAATCCTCGCCCTGTTGCTGGCGTTGGTCCAGGCCATCCCCCCCCTGATCGGCGCCCATCGCGGCAATGCCACATTGATGGCCGTGGCGCGGCCAGCCGCTCAGGGCCAGTTTCTGTTCGTGGCGATCGCCTACGGTTGCCTGGCCTACTCTTTCCTGGTCAACGACTTCTCGGTGGCGAACGTGGCGCGTAACTCGTTCTCCCAGTTGCCGGCGGTCTATCGCTTCGCCGCCTCCTGGGGTTCCCACGAGGGTTCCATCCTGCTCTGGGCGCTGATCCTGGCCTTGTGGACCACAGCGGTCACGATCTGGAGCCGACATTTGCCCGAGGATATGTCCGCCCGGGTGATCGGCGTCATGGGGCTGGTCAGCTTCGGTTTCCTGCTCTTTATCCTGGTCGCTTCCAACCCCTTTGCGCGCCTGTTCCCGGCGCCGATGGACGGCAGCGACCTCAATCCGCTGCTGCAAGACCCCGGCATGGTCTTCCACCCGCCTATGCTGTACATGGGCTATGTCGGTTTCTCGGTGGCCTTTGCCTTCGCCATCGCTGCCTTGCTGTCCGGCAAGATGGACGTCGCCTGGGCGCGCTGGTCACGGCCCTGGACCGCCGTCGCCTGGGTGTTCCTGTCGATCGGCATCACCGGCGGTAGTTGGTGGGCCTATAACGAGCTGGGCTGGGGCGGCTGGTGGTTCTGGGATCCGACCGAGAACGCCTCCTTCATGCCTTGGCTGGCCGGCACGGCGCTGCTTCATTCCCTGGCGGCGACGGAAAAACGCGGCGCGTTCAAAAACTGGACGGTGCTGCTCGCCATTCTCGCCTTCTCCATGAGCCTGGTGGGCACCTTCCTGGTCCGTTCTGGCGTGCTGTCGTCGGTTCATGCCTTTGCCACCGACCCGACTCGCGGCATCTTCATACTTGGCTTCCTGGGCGTGGTGATCGGCGGCTCGCTGACCTTGTTCGCCTTCCGCGCCGCCAAGATGCCCACGGGCGGCAGCTTTACCTGGTTCTCGCGCGAATCGCTGCTGCTGGCCAATAACGTGGTGCTGGTCGCCGCCTTGGGCGCGGTGCTGCTGGGCACGCTCTATCCGTTGTTCATGGATGCCCTGGGCATGGGCAAAATATCGGTCGGCCCACCCTACTTCAATTCGGTGTTCGTGCCACTGATAACGCCACTGCTGTTCCTGATGGGGGTCGGCCCATTGGCCCGCTGGAAGCAGGCCAGCCTGCCCGGCATGGCCAAACAGTTGCGGGTCGCCCTGGCCGTCGCGGCAACCACCGGCGTGCTGGTCTCGCTGGTCTCGGGCAGCTTCAAGCCGATGGTCAGCTTCGGCGTTGCGCTGGCGGCCTGGATCGTGATTACCATCTATCTCGGCTTTGCCGAGCGGCTGAAGTATATCGGCGGAGAGAAGCTGCCCGCATTGCTGAAGATTCCGCGCGGCTTCTGGGGTATGCAGATGGCCCACCTGGGCTTGGCCTGGGTGCTAGCCGGCATCACCCTGGTATCCGGACTCGAAACCGAGCGCAACGTCAAGATGAACATTGGCGACACCACTCACCTGGCCGGTTACGATTTCACCTTCCAGGGCATAAGCCCGTTTGAAGGGCCTAACTACCGGGCCGCGCGCGGCAATATCGAGGTGGCATCCGGCGGCAAGCAGCTCTTCGTATTGCATCCCCAGAAACGGATCTACAACGCCTCCGGTATGCCCATGACCGAAGCCGCCATCGACTACGGCTTCACTCGCGACGTCTATGTGGCGCTGGGTGATGAGCTGGACAACGGCGCCTGGACGGTCCGGGTGTTCCACAAACCGTTCATCAACTGGCTATGGATTGGCGGCTTCTTCCTGGTCCTGGGCGGCGTGTTGGCGGCCTCCGACCGACGCTATCGCATCGCCCTGCGGGGGGCCGAGCAGCCTGCGGTCGTGCCACAGGGAGCGCAAGCATGAAACGCTGGATACCGCTGCTGATCTTCGTCGCGTTGGCCGGTTTTCTGTATGTCGGCTTGCATCGCGACCCGCGGGAAGTGCCGTCGCCCTTCATTGGCAAGCCGGCGCCCGCGTTCACCCTGCCGGTGGTCGGCCAACCGGGCAAGACCTTCTCGCCGAGCGACTACAAGGGCAAGGTCTGGCTGCTCAATGTCTGGGCGCCTTGGTGCGTATCCTGCCGCCAGGAACACCCCGTATTGATGCAGTTGGCTCAGGCCGGCATCGTCCCCATCGTTGGTCTGAACTGGAAGGACAAGGACCGCGAGGCCGAGGCCCTGCTGGCCCGTCTCGGCAGCCCCTATACGGCGGTGGCAGACGATGTCGGCGGCCAGACCGGCATCAACTACGGCGTCACTGGAACCCCGGAGACCTATGTTATCGACAAGAAGGGCATCATCCGGATGAAACATATCGGGATCATCAACGAAGAGGCGTGGCAGACCAAGTTCGTGCCGCTGCTCAAGGAGTTGAACCAATGAAACGCTGGCTACTCGCTTTGACGATGTTACTGGCCGCCCCGCTGTGGGCAGCCGAGGCCGTGCCGGTCGGTGAAGACCCGGCGATCGAACAGCGCATGGTCAATCTCTCAACCGACCTGCGCTGCCTGGTCTGCCAGAACGAGACCCTGGCCGGTTCCCATGCCGAACTGGCCGAGGATCTGCGACGTGAGATTCGCCAGCAAATGAAGCAGGGCAAGAGCGACTCAGAGGTCATTCAGTATCTGACCGACCGCTATGGCGACTTTGTCCTCTACAAACCGCCCTTCCGCAGCTACACCCTGTTGCTCTGGTTCGGACCGTTCATCTTCCTGCTGGGCGGCGCAGCGGTCTGGTATTTCACCCTGAAAAAACGACGCGCCATGAAACCGGCCAACCAGGCTGGCTCGGAAGCCCTCAAGCAAGCCGTCGACCTACTGGAAAAAAGAAACTAAGGCTCTACGGACTTATTCGTTTTTCGTCGTTCCAGCGCAGGCTCCCAGGAGCCTGTCGAACTTATGCGGATCGAAGCGAAGCGGGTCAAGCAGGCAAACCGCAAAGCGGCTGGACGAGGACAGATTTTTGCCGGCCAATAGGCGTTACTTTTGACCCGCAGTGAAATATGGACCGCCCAGGCAGTTTCGCAGCCGATTTCCTTTAAGTCCGACAAACTTCTAGGATTATTTGGTGCGCCCGACACGATTCGAACGTGCGACCCCTGCCTTCGGAGGGCAGTACTCTATCCAGCTGAGCTACAGGCGCGTGGGTTGGGGATACCCTGTGATCTTCCGGCGATGAGTGTCATTTACTGTCCATACATGAGACCCCATGCCGAGTGGCGCAGAATACCATATGCGCCTTCCTGTTGGCAGCGGTTTACTTCTATAATTGCCTAGTTTTGCAATCCCGCTGCAAGGATAAGTAAGAATGGCCGAACACCATGAAATGCCCCAAACGACCCCGATGGAGTTTCTATCCGCGTTACTGGGAGGGTTGTTCGCTCCCTTACTGGCGATCATATTGATCGTCGGCCTGGTGGTCAGCATCCAAGCCAAGCACGTCGACCAAGACCCAGCCGCCGTAACCGACCGGGCAAACCGTGAACGCATTCAGCCCATTGGCCAATCGCTGGCCATCGACCCAAACGTTCCTCATGTGGATATGACCGACGAACAGGTCTACAACAACGTCTGCACCAACTGCCACGGTTCCGGCGCCTTGGGCTCACCCAAGTTCAAGGATGCGACTGCCTGGGGCAAGCGCCTTGGCCAAGGCTATGACACCTTGCTGTTGCACGCACTGAACGGCATCCGCAAGATGCCCGCGCGCGGCGGCGAACCCGACCTGACCGACCTGGAGGTCGCCCGTGCCATGGTCTACATGACCAATGCGGCCGGCGCTAAATTTGAGGCGGTATTGAGCCGGGAAGTCGAGCCTACAGCCGCGCAACTGTCCAAGGGCCAGCAGGTTTATGCCGATAACTGCGCGTCCTGCCATGACACCGGCCTTACCGGCGCCCAAAAACTGACCGATACCAAGGCCTGGGATGCCCTCATCAAGCAGGGTAAGAAATATCTTTATCCCGCTGCCATCAATGGCACCTTCGGCGGCCCCGCCAAGGGCGGTAATGACAAATTGAGCGACGAAGACACCAAGGCCGCCGTCGATTATATGGTGAACGAGGCCAAGGCCGCCCTAGCGGCGGCCAAGGTCACTGACGCCAAAGTGACGGCAGGCCGCAAATAGGCCGCTGATTCCGGTTGCGCCCTTGTCGTTTCTAACCACCCAGCATGGCCTTGAGGTCGGCCAATCGTTGCTTGCCGGCCGCCCGGGCGGCTTCGGGATCGGCGGGTTGACCGCTGCGGCTGACCTCGCCGGCGTCCATTTCCGCCAGGAAGCGGGACGGCTCGCAAGGTAGCCAGTCCTGGCCCCGCTTACGGCGCTTGCACCAGGTCAGGGTCAGGCCGCGCCGGGCACGGGTGATGCCGACGTACATCAGGCGGCGCTCTTCTTCCAGTCGGTCGCCATCCAGGCATTCCCGGTGCGGCAAGGTTTCTTCCTCCACACCGACCAGAAACACATGCGGGAACTCCAACCCCTTGGCGGCATGTAGGGTCGACAGGCGGACCGCGTTGACCTCCGCGTCTTCCCGGCCCTCCAGCAGGTTCATCAAGGCCACGGTCTGACTGAGTTCGATCAGTGTCTTGCCCTCGTCGGCGCCCTTCTTGGTCAGCCAATCAACGAATTCGCCGACATTCTCCCACCTGGTGCGCGCGACGCGATCGTCTTCCACGTCATAAAGCCAGGTCTCGTAGCGAGTGGCCGCCAGCAGGTCCTGTAGCAGCGTGCCGGCTGGTTCCCGTTCAGCCCGCAAGGCCAGGCGGTTGATGAATTCGCCAAATTCCAGCAGCGGTTGTAATTGCTTGGCGGGCAGCGTGGCCTGGACGCCGGCCTCGAACAGCGCGGCGAACAGGCTGACATGGCGGTCGGCGGAATAGTGGCCGAGCCGTTCCAGGCTGGCGGGACCGATCCCCCGACGTGGCGTGGTCACTGCCCGGATGAAGGCCGGGTCGTCGTCCGGGTTGGCGATCAGGCGCAGATAGGCGGTGATGTCCTTGATCTCGGCACGGTCGAAGAAGGACTGGCCGCCGGACAGTACATAGGGAATCCGGGCCGACCGGAAGGCCTCTTCCAGCACCCGCGCCTGATGATTGCCGCGATACAGCACGGCATAGTCCGAAAAGCGGTTACGGGTCTGGAAGCGATGGCCGTCGATGCGGGTGGCCACGGTCTCGGCCTCGTGCCGGTCATCTTTGCACTCGACGATCTGGATCGGCTCGCCGATGCCCAGCTCGCTCCACAGGTTCTTGTCGGATAGCCGGCTATTGTGGCGGATGACCCGGTTGGCGGCTTCGAGTATCCGCTGGCTGGAACGGTAGTTTTGAGTCAGCGGGATCAGCTTGAGCCGGCGATAGTCCTCGGACAGCCGGCGCAAGTTTTCGACATCGGCGCCGCGCCAACCATAGATGGCCTGGTCATCGTCGCCCACGGCGGTGAAACGGCCGACCGGGCCGGCCAGCAGCTTCATCAAGGCGTACTGGGCACCGTTGGTGTCCTGGTATTCGTCCACCAACAGGTAACGTAGCCGTCCCTGCCAGCGGCCAAGCACCTCGGCCTCGGTCTGAAACAACGCTAGCGGCAGGCGGATCAGATCGTCGAAATCCATCGCCTGATAGGCCTTGAGGGTCGTCTGATAGCTGAGATAGGCGCGGGCCAACTGGACTTCCACCTCGTCGCCGGCCTGTTGCATGGCCGCCTCCGGGTCCAACAAAGCATTCTTCCAGTTCGAAATAACCGCTGCCGCCCGCCGCAGGCTGGACTTATCCGGCGACTTGACGATGTCGGACAGGATGGCCTGGGCGTCGGCTGCGTCCAGTACCGAGAAACGCGGCTTGTAGCCGAGATGTCGAGCCTCCTGGCGCAGGATCGACAAACCCAGCGAATGGAAGGTCGAAATGGTCATGCCCTTGGCCTGGCCGCCGTCCAGGAGTTCACCCACCCGTTCCCGCATCTCGCGCGCCGCCTTGTTGGTGAAGGTGATGGCGGCGATGTGGCGCGGGTTGAAGCCGCATTCCTTGACCAGATAGGCGATCTTGCGGGTAATCACTCGGGTCTTGCCGGAGCCAGCGCCGGCAAGCACCAGAAGTGGGCCGTCCAGGTATTTCACGGCTTCGCGTTGCGGGGGATTGAGATCGGACAGCATGGGGCGTGGCCCGGTAAAATCACTGCTAATTTTACCATCCGGGCAGATAACCACCGTGGCGACTTATGTGATCGGCGATGTCCAGGGCTGCTTCGAGGCCTTCCAGGAGCTATTGGTGGCCATCGCCTTCAACCCGGCCCGCGACCGGCTCTGGCTGGCCGGCGACCTGGTCAATCGGGGTGAGAACTCGATCGGCATGTTGCGCTGGTGCATGGCCCACGACGACCGGATCGTCGCCATCCTGGGTAATCATGATCTGCACCTCTTGGCGGTGGCGGAAGGCTTTGTGCCGCCCCACCGCAACGATACCCTGGACGAGATACTCGACGCCCCGGACCGCGCCGAGGTGCTGGACTGGCTACGGCATCGGCCCATGTTGCATCGGCAGGGCAAGTGGCTGATGGTGCACGCCGGCCTGTTGCCCAACTGGACGCCCGATCTGGCGGAGGCCCTGGCCCGCGAGTTGGAAGCGGCGCTGCGCGGCCCCGACTGGCGCCGGTTCCTGGCCGACATGTACGGCAACGAGCCGCGCCGCTGGGCAGCCGCTCTGGTCGGTCAGAACCGGCTGCGCCTGATCGCCAATGCCATGACCCGGCTGCGCTTCCTGCATCAAGACGGCAACATGGAGTTCCAGCACAAGGGCGCGCTTGCGGATGCCCCGCCGGAACTGATTCCGTGGTTCGATTTCCCCGGCCGGAAGAATCTCGATGTACAGGTATTTTTCGGCCACTGGTCAACCCTCGGCCTGCTGCAACGGGCGGATGTGGTGAGTCTGGATACCGGCTGCCTGTGGGGCGGGCAGCTCAGCGCCTTCAGGCTGGAGGACGGTCGGTTGATTCAAGTTGGCTGTCGGGCGCGTCGGCAGCCAAAAGCCCACGAATAGCCTGCTCGGCTCGGGCCGCCAGTTCGCGGCGATGCAAGCCTCGGCTGGCAATCGGCGTCAGGAACTCGATCTCGGCATAAACCGCTGGCTCCCGAACGATGCGGCGCAGTGAATCGAACAGGCTCATTTCGCCGTAATAGGCGGCCTCATCGCAGCGTCGGCCATCCCTATCCAGATAGCGGATCAGCGCCGGCAACACCATCGCCTCCACCTCGACGGCCGGCTGGAACAGGCTGGAGTAGAACGGCAGCAATTCCGAGCCATCGGTCGTCGTCCCCTCGGGAAACAGTGCTAGACACTCACCGGCGCGCAGATGATCGGCCATCTTGCTATTCACTCGCTTAGCGTCGGCCTTGCGGGCGCGCTCCAGAAACAGGGTGCCGCCCGCCTTGTCCGCCAGCCAACCGATGACCGGCCAGTCGCGCACCTGAGCCTTGGCGACGAAGCGGGCCGGCAACAGACTGTGGATGATATGGATGTCCAGCCAGGACACATGGTTGGCCACAATCAGCACCCCACCGACTCGCGCCACCGGTGCTTGCCCCTTGACCGTCACCTGAACGCCGACGATTTGCAGCAACCTGGCCGCCCAGCGCACCAGGCGCCTTTCCTGTTCGGCCGCGGCCAGGAACGGAAACCGGATCAGAACGGTGAGCACGCCGCCTAGTACATGTCCCTGCAAGGACAATAAACGGCGACCAGAACGCAACCGGGCCGTCAAAATGCCGTCTCAGAGCGCATACCCATATTCGGCCTTGAACCGCTCAACCACCTCGTCTAAGCCGAAGCGATGATTCTGGCCGCCGCGCCGGGCGATCTTGATGGCGCCGATCAGTCCGGCCAGCCGCGCCGCGGTCGGCCAGTCATAGCCGTGCAAAATGCCATACATCAGGCCGGCCCGATAGGCATCGCCACACCCGGTCGGGTCCATGACCGCCTGGGCCTTGGCCGGCGCGATCTCGTGGACCCGGCCATCGGCATAAATGCGCGAACCCTTGGCGCCCAGGGTGACGATCAAGGCGCTCACTTCTGGCGCGATCTGCTCCAGCGAACGACCGGTCCGCTCTTGCAGCAACTGTGCCTCGTAATCGTTCACCGCCAGGTAATCGGCCAGGCCAATGAAGTCCTGCAACTCGGCGCCACTGAACATAGGCAGCCCCTGGCCCGGATCAAAGATGAACGGGATACCCGCCTCGTGGAACTGCCTGGCATGGTCCAGCATACCCTGACGGCCGTCCGGGGCGACGATGCCGAGCTTGATGCTGGCCGCCTGGCCAACCTGGTTTTCGTGGGAGAAACTCATCGCCCCCGGATGAAAGGCGGTGATCTGGTTGTCGTCCAGATCGGTGGTGATGAACGCCTGGGCGGTGTAGCTGCCGGCCACCTGGCGAACATGGCCGGTCTCGATAGCCAGCCCATCCAGGCGTTCCATATAAGCGCCAAAATCGTCGCCCACCGTGGCCATAATCACCGGCTCTCCGCCCAGCAGTTTGAGGTTATAGGCGATATTACCCGCACAACCGCCAAACTCTCGCCGCATGTCCGGCACCAGAAAGGCCACGTTCAGGACATGAATCTTTTCCGGCAGGATGTGATTCTTGAACCGGTCGTGGAACACCATGATGGTGTCGTAGGCCATGGAACCGCAGATCAGAGTGCGCATATCGTGATAACCGTGAGTCATTAAAAACGAACCGATTTTCCCTGTTTCGGCCCAATTTGTCGTGGCCAAATACACCCCATAAGCTTGACTGCGAATACGATTCAGGCTTTAATTCGCGCCTTCTCGGCCGGGCAACCCGGCCTGAAGTAAAGATGGCCAGTTAGCTCAGTTGGTAGAGCAGCGGATTGAAAATCCGCGTGTCCTTGGTTCGATTCCGAGACTGGCCACCAGTCAATTCCTGCACTTAGGTCACCCATCGTGGTGACCTTTTTGCTTACTGGTTGTAGCGCAAGATGAGGTCATGCAAGACAACGCCTGTTCCAGGTTGTGTACCGCTTGCGGGCTTAGCCCTTTACCCAGTTCGAATTCGTAACCCCTGATTGCCAACACCCAGGCCGCCGGCGGTTCGCCGTAGAGCTGGCGGTAGGTTTGCAGCAACGCGGCCGGCGAAAGGGCATGGCTGCTGTAGCTGCTGTCCGCTGCCGGTTCGATTTGTTTGAATTGATACGGCTCGGCGCCGCCGATGCTGGCATCGACGAAGATTACCTTCTCTCTACCTTGCAGGTCGATGGCGTACTCGATCTGGAGCTGGAAGTCGGTGAGCAGTTCGATGCCCGCCAGGTTCAAGGCGGTTAGCCGTTCAACCAGCAAAGGCCCAAGGGCGTCGTCGCCCCGGCTGGGGTTGCCGATGCCGACGATCAGTATCGGAGCGGTCAACAACAACTCCCGCTGTCGCGGGTCAGGCGGCCGATTTCAGTACCCTCGGCATCGAGCAATTCAATCTTGAGCGGCATCTTGCCCAGGGCGTGGGTGGCGCAGGACAGGCAGGGGTCGAAGGCGCGGATGGCGACCTCGATGTGGTTGAGCAGACCCTCGGTCAGTTCGCGACCGTCCAGATATTTTCTGGCCACGGCGGCAATGGCCTCGTTCATGGCCTGGTTGTTGTGGGTGGTGGAGACGATCAGGTTGGCGCGGATCACCAGGTCATTCTCATCCACCCGGTAGTGGTGAATCAGGGTACCGCGCGGCGCCTCCAGCACCCCGACGCCGCGCGCTCGACGCTCGCCCTTCACCACCAGGTCGTCACCCATGAGATCGTCGTCGTGCAGCAATCCTTCAATCGCCTCGGCACTGTGCAACAGCTCGATCATCCGTGCCCAGTGGGTGCCCAGGGTCGCACCCGCAGCCCGGCCGGCGTCATAGGCCAGGAACTCGCGCCGCTCGGCGTCGGCCAGCGGGGTGGGGATGAAGTCACACTGGGTCACCCGGGTCAGCGGCCCGACCCGATACCAGCCCTGGTCGGGGCCGAGCTGGCGCAGAAATGGGAACTTCATGTAGGACCAAGATTTCACGTCCTCATAGATGTGGTCCCAGTAGTGGCTGTAGTCTTCATGATCGAACAGGGTGTTGCCGTCCCGGTCGCGCGCCCGCAGGCCACCGTGGTAGAGGTCCATGGCGCCGTCGGCACGGATCAGGCTAAGGCTGTTGGCCCGGAAACGGCCGAACTCGTTGTACAACTCGGGGCTTTGCTCGAACAACCGGCGGGCCATGGCCACCGCGTCCTGACACCGAGCGATGACCTGGCCGATGTCGGCCAGCAAGTAGTCGCGTTCTGCCCGATCAAGGTTCTTGTTGACCCCGCCCGGTATGGCGCCGGTGCCGTGGACCCGCTTGCCGGCGGTCAGGCGGATGACCTCCTGGCCGTATTTGCGTAGCAACACGCCCTGGCGGGCGATCTCGGGATATTCGGCGGCGACGCCAACGATGTTGCGCCGGGCCAGGTCCGAGTCGAAGCCGAACAGCAGGTCCGGCGAGGCCAAGTAGAAAAAGTGCAGGGCGTGGGATTGCAGTATCTGGCCATAGTGCATCAGCCGGCGCAGCTTCTCGGCGCTGGGCGTCAGCCGGTCGACGCCGACCACCTGGTCCATGGCCTTGCAGGCGGCCAGGTGGTGCGAGACCGGGCAGATGCCGCACAGCCGTTGCACCATGACCGGGATTTCCCAATACGGCCGACCCTGGACGAATTTTTCAAAGCCGCGAAATTCGACGATGTGCAGCCGCGCCTGCTTAACGTGGTTGTTCTCGTCCAGCAGCAAGGTCACCTTGCCATGGCCCTCGACGCGGGACAGCGGCTCGATGGCAACGCGGCGAAGGCCGCTTGTAGGAGCGGCCTTCGCCGCGATTTTGGCCGGGTCGTGGGCGGTATCAGTCATATTGGATCAGTCCATGGCCCAGGTGCGGGGTCCTGCCGGCGATCAGGTCGCTCAGGAACTGCCAGATGGCGTCGGCCGAGGGTGGGCAGCCGGGCAGAAAGTAATCCACCTTCACCACCTCGTGCAGCGGATGCACCTTGTCCAGCGGCAGCGGCAGTTCCGGGTCGTTGGGGATGCCGCCGTTGGCCAGGCCCGGTTCGGTCAGGTAGACCTCGGTCAGGCAGGCATCCAGGTCCAGATGGTTGCGTTGGGCGGGCAGGCCGCCGGTCACCGCGCAGGCGCCAAAGGCGACCAGCAACTTGCAGTTGCGGCGGAATTCACGCAGCACCTCGACGTTTTCCGCGTTGCAGATACCGCCCTCGATCAGGCCGATGTCGCACGGGCCGCAGTGCTTGATGTCGGTCAGCGGGCTGCGGTCGAATTCGACCTGTTTCAAGAGTTCGAACAGGCGCTCGTCGATGTCGAGCAGCGACGTGTGGCAGCCGAAACAGCCGGCCAGCGAGGTCGTGGCGATGCGCAGCTTGCTCATGCCCCGTCACCTATTGCCGCCGGCCTGGGCGCATCGGCCAGGGCCTGGGCGCTGATCGGGGCGATGTCAAAGCGGCGCTGGCCGATGGGCACCGCGAAACCGACCCGTTTTTTCAGGATGGCCCCCACCGGACAGACGCTCACGGCCTTGTCGTCGAGGCCGATAGCGCTATCCGCCAGCCGGCCCGATAGCGAATTCACCACCAGGTGCTTGTCTATGCCCCGACCCGACAGGGCGAACACGCACTTGCCGTCCACCTCGCAAGAGGCCCGGACGCACAGCTCGCACAGGATGCAGCGGTTGAAGTCGAGCCAGATGTCGGGATGGCTGGCGTCGACCGGGCGGTCGGGAAAGAAGTGGCGGAAACCGGCGGTGACGACGCCCAGGTCGTAGCCCAGGGCCTGCAACAGACAGTTACCGCTCTTCTCGCAGGAGGGGCAGAAATGGTTGCCCTCGGCGAACAGCATCTGCACCAGGGTGCGGCGCAGGCCATTGATCTCTTCGCTATCGCTGACTATGACCAGGCCGGCCTGGGCGGGCAGGGTGCAGGCGGCGGCCGGGCGACCGTTGGCCTGTACCGTGCAGAGTTTGCAACTGCCATGCGGTTTGAACTCCGGGTGGTAACACAGGTGGGGGATGTAGCGGCCTGCCTCCAGGGCGGCCTGAAGCACCGTTTGGCCGGGCGCAAATGGAATCGCCGTGCCATCGAGGGTGAATGAATTCATGGCTCGCTCCTGATATGGGCCCCGGCGTCGTCCCGGCCGGTCATGGCGCGGGCCCGGGCCAGGGCGCCATCGAGGTCGAAGGCCGGTTCGAAATCAAGCGTCTTCAGCCGCCGCTCAAAGGTCGGACGGAAGCGCTTGAGCATGTCCAGGGTCGGGTTGCAGGCGCTATGGCCGAGGCCGCAATGGGCCGACTGTTGCAGCACCCGGGCGAGCTGCGCGATCTGATCGAGTTCGTGCCGGGTGCCGTGGCCGGCGGCGATCTTGGCCATGATGTCCTGCAGCATGGCGGTGCCCACTCGGCAGGGAGTACAAAAGCCGCAGGATTCGCGAGCGAAGAACTCGGTAAAGTTGTGCGCCGCCTCGAACAGGTCGCGGCGGCCGTCAAAGATCACCAAGGCCCCGGCGCTGGCCAGGTCCTCGAAGCACAGCCGCCGGTCGAACTCGTCCGCCCCGATGCAGGCGCCGGATGGGCCGCCGACCTGGACCGCCTGGCTATCGGTGGCGCCGCAATCGGTCAGTACCTGGCGCACGGTAACCCCGAACGGATATTCGTAGATGCCCGGTCGGGCACAGTCGCCGGACACCGACAGCACCTTGGTGCCGCTGGACTGTTCGGTGCCGATGGCCCGGTAGCCGTCGCCGCCGCTCAGGGCGATCAGGGCGGCGGCGCAGAAGGTCTCGACGTTATCGACCACGGTGGGTTGCTGCCGATAGCCATGAGTGACCGGGAACGGCGGCCGGTTGCGCGGGATGCCGCGCTTGCCTTCCAGCGATTCGATCAGCGCCGACTCCTCGCCGCAGATGTAGGCCCCGGCGCCGAGATGGATCGCGATGTCGAAGTCGAAGCCGGCCCGGCCCTGGATCGCCGCACCCAACAGGCCCGCCGCGCGGCGTTGGGCCAGGATCGCTTGCAGCGGCTCCAGCAGGTAACGGTACTCGCCGCGCAGGTACAAAAAACCCTGCCGGGCGCCGATGGCCAGGGCGCAGACGGTCATGCCCTCAAACAGCAGGTCGGCGTGGCGGGTGAGCAGGACGCGGTCCTTGAAGGTGCCCGGTTCGCCCTCGTCTGCGTTGCCGACCACATAGCGGGCGTCGCCTGGCGCCTCCCGGCAGGCCCGCCACTTGCGGCCAGTCGGGAAGCCGGCACCGCCCCGACCGCGCAGGCTGGCGCGCTCCAGTTGCACGATGACCCCTTCCGGCCCGCGCGCCAGGCCCGCCGCCAGCGCCGCGCCAACCATAGGTCCACTGTTCAGCAGCCGATCGCGGCGGCGGATGTGGTCGGCAACCCGGAAAAACTCGGCCGGCCAGTCGGCGACCGGCGCCTCGGCTCGGATCAGATCGGCGATCGTGTCGATCCGGCGCGGACTCAGCCGGGTAATTGGCCAGCCATTGGCCAGCAGGGCCGGGCCCTGGTCGCACATCCCGATGCAGGAGGTGGTGGTCACGCTGACCAAGCCGTCCTCGGAGACCTTGCCCGGCTCCAGCCACAGCCTGCCGCACAGGGCGCTCATCAGGGCCTGGCTGCCAGCCATGCGGTCGGTGATGTCATCCGAGAACAGCAAGCGAAAACGACCAGCGGGTTCGGAACACAGAAAGGAATAAAAACCGATCACCCCGCGCACCCGGGCTAGCGGAATGGCCAGCGCCTCGGCCACCTGCACGGCCAGGTCGGCAGGTATATGGTTATGAACCGCCTGGATGTCGCACAAGACCTGCAACAGCGACTCCGGCCGCCGTGGATGACGGGCCAGGAGGGTATCCAGATCGACGGCAGAGGGCATGACTGATTTCCGGAAAGGTGGCTCCTTCAGTCTAGCCTGTCTATTACCAGGCGGGTGTCGCCGCTACCGAATGGACGAACAGCCGGTAGTGCCGGCGCCGGTCACGCGGTCGATAGCCATCCCAGATCGCCCGCATGGTTTCGTCCCCGGCCGGCTGCGCCTGGCTGGTCAGCCAGTAGGCGCATTCGCCATCGGCGCGGTAACGTTTGCCAAGATGCAGGCGCAGCATGGCGGTCATGGCCGGATCGACATCGGCCTTGAGGCAGGCGTTGGCCGGCAGTTGTCGGGCCAGGTCGTCGATGACCGGCCGATAACCCCAGCCGGCTTCGGCCCAGGGCCGGAACAGCAGGATCAAGAGAAACCAGGTCAGCGCCATGCCGGTGGCCCAGACCAGGACCGGTCGGGCCTTGGCGCGGGGGAACAGCGGAATGACCAGCAACCAAGACAAGGTGATGGCCGCCGCTGCCAGCAGCGTTCCAGGATCGATGTCGCCGCCCTGATAAAGCGGGGTCATCTGTTTCAGGTGTTTGGCGATCGACACGGGCCAACCCCATTCCAGGGCGGCGAAATAGACCCAGAAGGCGACTGCGAAGAACAGGAAGCAAAGCACGCCGAACCAGTAGAAGCCTTGCGCGCCGCCGCGCTTGAGGCTGGCCACGCCATGACTGGCGAGGAGAGACAACGGAATCAGCAAAGGCAAGGGGCTGCCGCCGGAATGGCTGGGCCAAAGCCCGAGCACCAAGGTCACCAGGAGGGCAGCCAGGACCGGATGCAGCTCGCTTGCCCGGTTCAGTCGCCGGTGTTCATGCCAGATGGTCCAGAGTGCGAGCGGCCAGACCGGCCAAGCGAACCAGGACAACAGGTTGAGCAGCGCGACAGGGTTCTGGTCCGGCAACAGCCGGGCAGTGAACTGCTCCCACCAGGCGGCAAGATCATGGTCGCCGGACAGCGATAGCGCGATCAGCCACAACGCCAGCAGGACGGCCAGCCCAGACAGCCCGAACCACGCCGCGCGGCGATAGTCGCGGTTCTGCCAGGTGCGGGACAGCAAGGGCAACAAAACGATCAGGATGACGGCCAGTAGATCGGGCAGCCCCCGGCTCAGGGTCAGGACCCAACCGGCCAGGGCAATGGCGGCCGCGCCCCGGCCGACGTTTTCCCGGGCCAGGGAAACGCCGTAGAGCAGCCAGGCATAGCCCATCAACAGGGCCGTCTCCGGCAACAGCGCGTGGGCCCGCAGCATCAGGCCGAAGCTGCCCATCAAGGCCAGGGCGGCGGCCGCGCCATAGCCGGGGCCGAACAGGTTGCGGGCGGCCAGCGCGGTAAAGATCAGCGCCGCCAAGGTCAGCGCGCCGCTGGCCAGGCGAGCGCCGTCCTGAATGTCCAGCCAAGGCTGACCAGCCCAGGCGAACAGACCGGCAATCAGGGTGTGAAAGGGCGCGGGCGAGGCGGCAGCCAGGCCGCCGTGCTCCAGCCAGTCCAGGATCGGCGCCAGGGCCAGGGCCTCATCCGGCTTCCAGGCATCGCGGCCGGCCAGGCCGAAGAAGCACCAGATCGCCAGAAAGGCGAACAACCCGATCTTCTCGGCGCGGCTGGGGGCGTGCATAGTCATGGAGATAAACAAAAAAGGCAGCCTTGAGCTGCCTTCCTTGCCAGTATCCCTGAAGGATTATTTCTTCAGGCCATACTTCTGGCGGAACTTCTCGATCCGGCCGGCGGTGTCGACGATCTTCTGCTTGCCGGTGTAGAACGGATGGCAAGCGGAGCAGACTTCCACGCGCAGGTCTTTACCCATCGTGGAACGGGTTTTGAAGGTTTCGCCGCAGCCGCAGACCACGTTGATTTCTTGGTAATCGGGGTGAATGCCGGATTTCATGTCGTACTCTTTTCAATACAGACCGGGAAGGCCGGCGATTATCCATGAAAGGTCGGCCATGGGCAAGCGGAATTACCGGCGGTGTCAGCCCAAAGTAGCAATGTCCGCTGTTGACGCCCTCGCTGTGGTTAAAAATCATGGCGGATAGGGCGCAAAATTAGCCAGCCGAAAGCAGCGGAACGGATGGGCGTCAACACCCGTCAGGCGCGCCGCCCAACGTGGAAGTAACTCCGCACGCTCAACACCCAAATTTACTCGGCCGTTCTCAATGGCGGAGCTGGTGGCTTGCGGAATGCCCGTGAGTTCAGACAGTTGGCTTTGGCTCAGTTCCTGGAGTTCCCCCAGGATACGGACGGACTCTCCCACCGAGACCTCCACGGCAAGCGTCATCCTAGTGTAGGGTTACATCCTTTGGAACCCTTATACGCAAACCCTTTTAGATCGGGTTTTACCCCGACCAACCGGGCATGTCAGCGGGGTTCTGTAGGTCGGGATTCATCCCGACGACGCGGATTCCATGGGCCTTGGTTGTCGGGATAGATCCCGACCTACGCCCAACGCATTGGCCTTTCCCTGTTCACATATGTGCCAAACAACGTGCAACACCGCACTAGCGCCATGGGCGCTCGGGAGGTAGCTCGCTTCGTCTGGTCTCAGCCGATCAGCCGGCGCAAGGCTTCCTGGTACTTCTCGGCGGTCTTGGCCGCCACCTCGGCCGGTAGTTCCGGCCCCGGCGCTTGCTTGTTCCAGCCGGAATCGGTCAGCCAGTCGCGCACATATTGCTTGTCGAAACTGGGCGGGTTGCCGCCAACCTGGTATTCGGCCACCGGCCAGAAGCGCGATGAGTCGGGGGTCAGCACTTCGTCAATCAGGGTCAGCGCGCCGTGTTCGTCAAGGCCAAATTCGAACTTGGTGTCGGCGATGATGATGCCGCGAGTCAGGGCGTAGTCGGCCGCAGCCTGGTATAGCGCAATGGCGGCGGCGCGTACCTGGGCGGCTATCGCCGCGCCAAGCAGTTTCTCGCATTGGCCGAAGTCGATGTTTTCGTCGTGCGCGCCCAGGGCGGCCTTGGTCGACGGTGTAAACAGCGGCTCGGGCAGCTTTTCGGCTTGTTTGAGCCCGGCAGGCAACTTGATGCCGCAGACCGCGCCGGTTTTTTGGTAATCGGCCCAGCCGGAGCCGACCAGGTAGCCGCGCACGATGGCCTCTATCGGCAGGGCCTTGAGCTGCTTCACGACGATGGCGCGGCCGGCCACCTGATTGTGCTCGCCGGGCGCTACCACCGTCTCCGGGGCGATGCCGGTCAACTGGTTGGGCAGTATGTGGGCGAGCTTCTTGAACCAGAAATCGGCCACGGCGGTGAGCACCTTGCCCTTGCCCGGAATCGGGGTCGGCAACACGACGTCGAAGGCCGATAGCCGGTCGGTGGCGACGATCAGCATGCGCCGTTCGTCCACCGCGTAGATGTCGCGAACCTTGCCTTTGTGGATCAGTGGCAGGGATTTGATCGAGGTTTCGAACAGTGCATCGGTCATGCTGGGTCTCGGGTTTGGAAATGAAAGGGGCAGCCGCAGCTGCCCCTTTATCTTACAACAACAGTCGATCAGTTGACCTTGGGGTCGAGCCCGCCTTTGGCGTAGCGCTGATGCATCTCGTCCAGGTTATAGACCTTGCCGATTTTGCTGGCCATGCCTGCCGCGCCAAAGGCCTCATAGCGGTCCTTGCAGATGCCGGCCATGGCCTTTTGCGCTTCCTTGTAGAATTTGCGCGGGTCGAAATTGGCCTTGTTCTCGGCCAGGTGCTTGCGGATGGCGCCAGTGGAGGACATGCGCAGGTCGGTGTCGATATTGACCTTGCGCACGCCGCTTTTGATGCCTTCGACGATTTCGCTGACCGGCACGCCGTAAGTCTGGCCCATGTCGCCGCCGTAGCTGTTGATGATCGCGAGCCAATCTTCAGGCACCGAGGAGGAGCCGTGCATCACCAGATGGACATTGGGGATGCGGGCGTGGATTTCCTTGACGCGGTCGATGCGCAGCACCTTGCCGGTGGGCTTCTGGGTGAACTTGTAGGCGCCGTGACTGGTGCCGATGGCGATGGCCAGGGCATCGACCTTGGTCTTGGCGACGAAGTCGGCGGCCTCATTGGGGTCGGTCAGCAGGGCGGAATGATCCAGCACGCCTTCGGCGCCGTGGCCATCTTCCTCGCCCATCTTGCCGGTCTCCAGAGAACCCAGACAGCCCAGCTCGCCCTCGACCGAAACGCCGCAGGCATGGGCCAGTTCGGCCACCTTGGCGGTGGTATTGACGTTGTATTCGTAGCTGGATGGCGTCTTGGCGTCGGCCATCAGCGAACCGTCCATCATCACCGAACTAAAGCCGGACTGGATGGAACGGAAGCAGACATCGGGAGAGGCGCCGTGGTCCTGGTGCATACAAATGGGGATCTGCGGATACATCTCGATCGCCGCCAGCAGCAAGTGGCGCAGGAACGGCTCGCCGGCATAGGTGCGGGCGCCGGCGGAACCTTGCAGGATGACCGGGCTGTCGGTGGCAGCGGCGGCCTCCATGATCGCCTTCACCTGTTCCATGTTGTTGACGTTGAAGGCCGGCAGGCCGTAGCTATGCTCGGCGGCATGGTCTAGCAGTTGACGCAGTGAAATAAGTGCCATCTTGGAATCTCCTTTTGGTTAAGACTTCTTGCGTTCGCCGACGCGAACAATCTTCATGGTATTGGTGCCGCCCGAGCGGCCGATCGGTTCGCCGATGGTGAGCAGTATCAGGTCGCCGGTGCGCACCGCGCCGCGTCGTCTGAGTTCGTCTTGGGCCTCGGCCAGAAGCTGATCCCGGTCTTCGCTGGATGGTCTGAAATTCACCGGATAGACGCCCCGGAATAGCGTGACCTTGCGCCGGGTGTTGACCTCGGGGGTCAGCGCGTAGATCGGCACATGGGTGCTGATGCGCGATATCCAGAGCGCGGTGGAGCCGGATTGAGTCATGGCGGCGATGGCCTTGACGTTCAGATGCAGGGCGGTAAAAACGGCCGATTTGGCGATGGCTTCATCCACCCGCAGTATGTCGGCATGTTTGACGCCGAAGGCCGGCGGTTCGATCTCCTTCTCAGCCTCCACGCAAACCCGGTTCATGGCGGCGATGGCCTCGACCGGAAACTTGCCCGCCGCCGTTTCGGCGGACAGCATCACGGCGTCGGTGCCGTCCAGTACGGCGTTGGCCACATCCGACACCTCGGCGCGGGTCGGGATCGGGCTTTCGATCATGGATTCCATCATCTGGGTGGCGGTGATGGTGAGCTTGTTCTTCTCCCGCGCCATCCGGATCATGCGTTTTTGCAAGGCCGGCACGGCGGCGTCGCCAACCTCCACGCCGAGGTCGCCACGCGCCACCATGATGGCATCGGAGGCATCCAGGATGCCGTCCAGGGCCTCGATGGCCTCAGCCCGCTCGATCTTGGCGACGATCCACGACTTGCCGCCGGCGGCGTGGAGTATCTCCCGCGCCTGCTCGATGTCGGCCGCCGAGCGGGGAAAGGACACGGCCAGATAATCCGCCTTCAACAAGGCTGCCGTCTTGATGTCCTCGATGTCCTTATCGGTCAGCGCGGCTGCGGACAGGCCGCCGCCCTTGCGGTTGATGCCCTTGTTGTTGGATAGCACGCCGCCCTGGACCACCTTGCAGGTGATGACGCCACCCTTGACCTCCTCGACCCACATCTCGATCCGGCCATCGTCGAGCAGCAAAGTAGCGCCGCGCGAAACGTCGTAGACCAGGTCTTTGTAATCCAGGCCAACCTTGGTCTGATCGCCCAGCTCGCAATCGACGTCCAGACGAAACGGGTCGCCCGGCCTCAGGGTGATCTTGCCGTCCTTGAACCGGCCGATGCGGATCTTCGGACCCTGCAAGTCGACCAGGACGCCGATGGCACGGCCCCGCGACTTGGCCAGCGAGCGCACCATCTCGGCGCGCTGGATGTGTTCTTCGGGCGTGCCGTGGGAGAAGTTGAGGCGGACGACGTCCACCCCAGCTTCAATCATTTTGTCCAGCACCTTGGGGTCCGAGCAGGCGGGACCCAAGGTGGCGACGATTTTGGTTCTACGAGGCATAGGTATCCAGTGGGGAATGGTGATTGAGGAGTGAGGGGATGCTCACTCCCCGGGCGCGTCAGCCCGCAGCACGCTTCTCCAGGATGTCCACGGCGGGCAGAACCTTGCCTTCGAGGTATTCAAGGAAGGCACCGCCGGCGGTGGAGATGTAGGACACCTTATCGTAGATGTCGTACTTCTGGATGGCGGCAATGGTGTCGCCGCCGCCAGCCAGGGTGAAGGCCTTGGTGTTGGCGATGGCCATGGCCACGGTCTTGGTACCGGCACCAAACTGGTCGAACTCAAACACGCCGACCGGGCCGTTCCAGACCACGGTGCCGGCCTGCATGATGATGTCGGCGAGTTGCTGGGCGGACTTGGGACCGATGTCGAAGATCATGTCGTCGTCGGCCACCTTGTCGGCATCCTTCAGCACGGCGGGCTCGTTGGCATCGAATCGTTTGCCGCAGACGACATCGACGGCGATTGGAATGGTGGCGCCGCGGGCGGTCATTTTCTTCATCAGCGCCTGGGCTGTGGGTACCAGGTCGTCTTCGCACAGCGACTTGCCGACGTTCTTGCCAGTGGCCTTGAGGAAGGTATTGGCGATGCCGCCGCCGACCACCAGTTGCTCGCACTTTTCGGACAACGCTTCCAGCACGGTCAGCTTGGTGGAGACCTTGGAGCCGCCGACGATGGCAACCATCGGCCGGGCCGGGTTGGCCAGCGCCTTGTTGAGCGCGTCGAGTTCTTCGGTGAGCAACAGGCCGGCGCAGGCGACAGGGGCGAATTGGGCGACGCCGTAGGTCGAGGCCTCGGCGCGGTGGGCGGTGCCGAAGGCATCCATGACGAAGATGTCACACAGGGCGGCATACTTCCTCGCCATTTCTTCGGCATTCTTCTTCTCACCCTTGTTGACGCGGCAGTTTTCCAGCAGGACGACCTCGCCCTCTGCCACGTCGAAGCCGTGGTTCACCCAGTCCTTAATCAGACGCACGGGCTTGCCCAGTTTTTGCGACATGACGGCGGCGACCGGGGCCAGGGAGACCTCCTCGCTCCATTCGCCCTCGGTCGGGCGGCCCAAGTGGGAGGTGACCATCACGCGCGCCCCGGCCTTGAGGGCGTGTTCTATAGTAGGCATGGAGGCGGTTATACGGGCGTCGGAGGTGACTTTGCCATCCTTGACCGGCACATTTAGATCGGCGCGGATGAACACGCGCTTAGCCCTAAGATCAAGATCGGACATGCGGAGGAATTTGGCCATTGGGGTTCTCCTTGGAGTGTAAGTGGTAAGGGTTGAGTGGTCTCAGGCCTTACGGCTCACGGGGAGTTAGGCGTGATAAGGAAGAAGGTGGGGGTGTTGCCCCTCAGCCTTCTCCCCTCACTCCTCACTGCCTTACTTGGCGACGTGCCGGACCAGACGCAGCATGTTGCAGGTGTAGCCGTACTCGTTGTCGTACCAGGAGACGACCTTGACGAAGGTGCCGTCCAGGGCGATGCCGGCCTCGGCGTCGAAGGTCGACGGTTGCGAGCAACCACGGAAATCGGTGGAGACCACCTTTTCTTTGGTGTAGCCCAGCACGCCCTTCAGGGCGCCTTCGGAGGCGTCCTTCATGGCCGCGCAGATCTGCTCGTAGGTGGTTTCCTTGTTCAGTTCCACGGTCAGGTCGACCACAGATACGTCGGAAGTCGGAACGCGGAAGGCCATGCCGGTGAGCTTCTTGTTGAGCTCCGGGATGACCTTGCCGACGGCCTTGGCGGCGCCGGTCGAGGACGGAATGATGTTTTCCAGGATGCCGCGGCCGCCGCGCCAATCCTTCATGGATGGGCCGTCAACGGTCTTCTGGGTGGCGGTGGCGGCATGTACTGTGGTCATCAGGCCACGCTTGATGCCGAAGTTGTCGTGCAACACCTTGGCGACGGGGGCCAGGCAGTTGGTGGTGCAGGAGGCTGCGGAGACGATGGCCTGGCCGGCATAGGTAGCGTGGTTGACGCCATATACGAACATCGGGGTGTCGTCCTTGGAAGGCGCGGACTGGACAACCTTTTTGGCACCGGCCTTGAGGTGCGCCTGGCAGGATTCGGTGGTCAGGAAGAAACCGGTGCAGTCGATGACGATGTCAGCACCGACGTCGCTCCAGCGCAGATTGGCGGGATCGCGCTCGGCGGTCAGACGAATCTTCTTGCCATTGACGACCATGTTGCCACTATCGACTGCGACATCGCCATTGAAACGGCCATGCACCGAGTCGTACTTCAGCATGTAGGCCAGGTAGTCGGGTTCGAGCAGGTCGTTGATGGCGACGATCTCGATGTCCTTGAAATCCTTCGCGACTGCGCGGAAAACCATGCGGCCGATACGGCCAAAACCATTGATGCCAACCTTGATAGACATACTTAAGCTCCTTTGATTAACCATAGGGCGGGCCATGCCCGCCATGGCGCAGATGATTAAAGAATACCCTTGACCTTGGCGACCACGTTTTCAACCGTGAAGCCGAACTCCTTGAACAGCAGCGGCGCCGGGGCCGACTCGCCGAAGCGATCCAGACCGATCACGGCGCCGCGCAGCCCGACATACTTCCACCAGCCGTCGGTAACCCCGGCCTCGATGGCAACCTTGTGCACCGTCGGCAGCAGCACGCTATCCTTGTAGGCCTGGTCCTGCTGGTCGAACAGGTTGGTGGAGGGCATCGACACCACGCGGGCGGCAATGCCTTCGGCCTTGAGTACTTCTTGTGCCTTCATGGCCAATTCC
>PFGT01000039.1 GCA_002782005.1 Hydrogenophilales bacterium CG12_big_fil_rev_8_21_14_0_65_61_21
TGGGTTCAACCCGCTTCCGGGCGATGACCGCAAGACGGCGAAGAAGCGTGTCTGGCTGCCGGTCGAACACTTTGCCGCGCCGGTGGCGGACTGGCTGAAATACTGCCGTACTGCCGCCGATCTGCTCGGTGACAAAGCCCAGCCGCAGCCGCATCCCCACAACGCCATCGACCGCCGTACCAGCACCACGGGAGACGGCTTCGCGCCTTACAGCATGGGTCGGCAGTGGTATGGCGCGCGGGGTAAGCAAGCCACTACCGACACCTTCGCACTCATCGACGCCGCCCTCGACATCCACATCGTCCTGGACGAATCCCGCCTACCCGCCGCCGATTTGGAACGCGCCCTGAGCGACATCGGCGAACTCGGCTTCGGGCGCGACGCCAACATCGGCCTGGGCCGCTTCCGGGTCGATGCGTTTGATACCGCTTTATTTCCCACGCAAGCCGACGCCAACGCCTGGCTGACCCTGGCCCCGTGCGCCCCGCAAGGCTTGGCGTGGGACGCCGAACGCTGCTTCTACACGGTGTTCACCCGCTTTGGCCGCCACGGTGACATCGGCGTGCATCTGCGCAATCCGTTCAAGTCGCCGGTGTTGTTGGCCAACACCGGCGCGGTGCTCTCCCCGGTGCACTATCGCGGCGCACTTTTCACCGGGCAGGGCCTGGGCGGCATAGGGGCGGACGGCGAGGGCGTCCTGTCCAAGGCGATACCGGAAACGGTGCATCAGGGCTACGCCCCGGTGGTGGGCGTCAGGCTGCCTACACAGGGAGGAAACAAGCAATGACTCAAATCGCCATTTACCAATACCAGGACGGTTCCATCGATGTCCGAATGGAGCGTGAAACCGTTTGGGTTTCTCTTCTGCAGATGAGTGAACTGTTCGGACGGGACAAATCCGTGGTGTCCCGTCACCTCCGCAATGTGTTCGCGGAAGGCGAATTGAGCCGGGAATCAGTTGTTGCAAAATTTGCAACAACTGCCGATGACGGCAAGACCTATCAGGTCGATCACTACAACCTCGACGTCATTATCTCGATCGGGTACCGCGTCAAGTCATTGGAAGGCGTGCGCTTCCGCCAGTGGTCCAGCCGCATCCTGAAAGACTATCTGACGCGCGGCTATGCCCTCGACCGCCGCCGTCTGGAGACGAACGCAACCGAACTCGAAGCCGCCCTCAAGCTGGTGCGCGCCGCGCTGAAAAGCCCGGAATTGACCGCCCAGGCCAGTCAGGGCCTGGCGGAAATCATTGTCCGCTACACCCAGACCTTCCTCTGGCTGCAACGCTATGACGAAGGCTTGCTCACCGACCCGAAGGGTCATTCCGGCAGCGGCCTGCCCAGCCTGGACGAGGCTCTCGCCGGTATTGCCCAACTCAAAACCGATCTGATGGCGAAAGGCCAGGCCAGCGACTTGTTCGGTCGGGTTCGGGAAGATGGCCTCGCCTCCATCCTGGGCAACCTGGATCAAACCGTGTTTGGCGAACCCGCCTATCCCACACTGGAATCCCGCGCCGCCCATCTGCTGTATTTCGTCGTGAAAAACCACCCGTTCTCCGACGGCAACAAGCGCATCGGCGCGCTGTTGTTCGCCGGCTTTCTGCATCGCAACGGCCGCTTGTTCCAGGCCGATGGCTCAGCCATCGTCAACGACGTGGGCCTGGCCGCGCTGTCGCTCCTGGTGGCGGAATCCAGGCCGACGGACAAGGACGTGCTGATTCGCCTGATCATGAACATGCTCGCCGGGGAGGCCGCATGAACCCCTTCGCCAGTTACCGGATGCTCATCACCCCGCTCTCACCCATCCATGTCGGCACGGGAGAAAGCTACGAGCCGACCAATTACGTCATCGAAGACGGTGCGCTGCATGAGTTCGATACCGGCGCGGTGATGGTGGCGTTGTCGGACGCCGACCGCAAGGCGCTGCTGGAAATCGGCAATCGCCGGCCCGATACCGGAATGATCGAGGCGCTGCAACGCTTCTTCTATGAACGCCGGGAAGCGCTCATGGCCCATGCCATTCAGCGCATCCCGGTATTGCCGGGGGTGGCGGGCTTCTATGAAAAGCGGGTGGGACAAACCGCCAACCGCGAGGCTGACGGCAAGAAGGTGGTCAACCGGCTGGAAATCGACCGAACCAGCTTCAACCCGGTGACCAGGCTGCCGGTGCTGTTCGGGTCGTCGCTCAAGGGGGCGATGCGCACGGCATTGCTGGATGGGGTGAATGGCGGCCGCCCGGCGCAGGAGCGCAAGGGGCTGCATGAATTCCAGGGGAGGTTGTTCCGTTATTTTGATGAGAACGCACGTCCTCATCTGTCTCTCGAACTCGACCCCATGCGGCTGGTGCAACTGGCTGATGCTGCATGGAATGGCGAAGCCGGATTGCCCGCTGCCCAGGTGCATCTCGCAGTCAATCGCAAGAAGGTGGAGGTCAAAGATCAGCAGGGCAGCGTCAGAAAGTTCCAGGCTGAGGCCAAAGAGCTTTACCAAATCCTCGAATGCACCCCCGGCTGGCGCTACCGGGCCTTCTCCGGGCAAATCAATTTGCAATTGGTAGATGGGGTGGCCGAGAAAGATCGCTCTGGCAACCGACAGCTTCCCGTCGCCAACCTGCGTTTTGATGCTGCCCAGGTCGCCCGCGCCTGTAATGACTTCTACCGGCCCATCCTGGAAGAGGAGTGCCGGTTGCTGCACCAGCGCGGGTTTCTCGATGCCACCTGGTACAAGGCAATTCAGCAATTCCTCGCCACAACACAAACCAAGCTGCAGCGCGGCGATGCTTTCCTGCTGCGTGTGGGTCGCCATTCCGGAGCGGAGTCGGTCACGTTGCGCGGCGCGCGTGACGGCCACATCAAGATCATGAAGGGCAAGGACGAAAAGCCCGAATACCTCGATGCCGCCAAAACCCTCTGGCTCGCCGCCGACGAAAAAGATCAATCGACCAACCTGCTCCCCTTCGGCTGGCTGCTGGTGGAACTTTTACCCATGAACACCGCAGTCACCGACTGGCCCGAACTGAAAGCCGCCTGCGAACCGCATCTGGCGGCCGCCCGTGCCTTCAAGGACAAGCTCGCCGCGCAACGGGTCAGACTGGAACAGGCCAAGGCGGAGGCCGAAGCCAAGCGCCGCGAGGAAGCAGAAAAGGCCCGCCGGGCCGCCGAGGAAGAAGCCCGGCGCCAGCGCGAGGAGGATGAACGCCAGGCCCGTCTCGCTGCCCTCACCCCCAATCTGCGCCATATCGAGGAATTCAAGGTCGCTTTCGCCGCCCGCGCAGAGCAACTGCGCGGCGGCAAGGATCGCCAAAACGCCGAGTATCACCAACGCGCGCAAAAACTCGCCAAGGGTGCCCTCGAAGGCCCCGACTGGACTACCGAAGAGAAACTCGCCGCCGCCGATGCCATCGCCGAATGGCTACCCAAGGTCGTAGAACGCATCGATAAGGACGCGCTCAAGAAACTCAAGCTGGGTAGCTTGCGTGCGCAACCATGACCACCCACTTCGTCACCCGCCACCCCGGCGCCATCGAATGGGCCGCCCGTCAGGGCTTGCACATCGACCGGCAAATCGCCCACCTCGATCCCGCCGCCATCCAGCCCGGCGATGTCGTCATCGGCATCCTGCCGGTCAACCTGGCCGCCGAGGTCTGCGCGCGGGGCGGGCAGTTTTTCAATCTCACGCTAGACCTGCCGCCGAACGCGCGCGGGCGCGAACTGACCGCCGACGAACTGGAACGCTACGGGGCGCGATTGGAGAAATATTCCGTGGAGAAAACAATATGCTAAATGCCAACGTCCATATCCTCCTCGTCTCCGCCCAGGCTGCGCCCAACCTGCTGCCCGCTCTGGACCCCGCACTCAAGCCGAGCGAAGCCGTGCTGATCGTATCCAGCAAGATGCAAACACGCGCCGATGCCCTCGAAACTGTACTGCGCGAGGCCGGCGTGAAGACCTCGCGCATTGCGTTGGAGGACGAACACGATTTCGCCAAGCTGGAAAATGCCCTGCTCGGAGTTGCAGACGAACGCGAAGGACAAACCATCACGCTCAATGTCACCGGCGGCACCAAATTGATGGCGCTGGCCGCCCAGTCGGTCGCCCAGGCCTATAAGTGGCCGGTGTTCTACGTCGATGCCGACACCGACGAAGTCATCTGGCTGGGTAAGGAATCGCATCGTCAACCACTCACTCAGCAGCTTCGACTGCCGCACTACCTGCGTGGTTACGGCTTCAGCCTGGTAGAAGGCATCGAACGCCCGCAACCCAGCCAGCTCCACAATGACCTGCTCTCTACCCTCATTACCCAAGTGGGCAGTTTGGAGCAGGCACTTGGCCAACTGAACTGGCTGGCGCAAGACGCGGAAGAAAAGAAACGCCTGCACGCCACCCTGAGCGAGCGGCAGCGAGACAGCCGCAGTCTCGAAGCCTTGCTGCGCATTTTCGAAGACGCCGGGGTACTCCGCGTACAGGGTGACACGTTGAGTTTCACGGACGAGCATGAACGTGCTTTTGCCAAAGGCGGCTGGCTGGAACACCACGTATTCCGAACAATCACGACACTCTCCGGCAAACTACGCATCCGCGACAAAGCGGCCAACCTGGTCGTAGTAGACCAAAGCGGCGTCAAGAACGAACTGGACGTTGCCTTTATGGCGAAGAACCGCCTGTTCGTCATCGAATGCAAGACCGCACGCATGGACAAACCCGAAGCGCCCAAAGCCAACGACACCCTGTTCAAGCTATCGGAAATCTGCAAACGGGTAGGCGGACTCGGTACGCGCGGCCTGCTGGCCAGCTACCGCCCGCTGGGCGAGTCGGAAAAACGGCTGGCACGCGCGCTCAACATCGAACTGGTTTGCAGCGGCGAACTGGCCCACCTGAGTGAAAAAATCAAGAACTGGGTTGGGCCATGACCCTCCCCACCCACTTCCCCGCCGCCCGCTACCGTTTCGAATTCGCCGTCGAAACCCCCATCCGCCTGCCGGAATACGCCGGTTCCACCCTGCGCGGCGTGTTCGGCAATGCCCTGCGACGTACCGCCTGCATGACCCGGCAGAAGGACTGCAAACCCTGCCCGCTGTATCGGACTTGCCCTTACCCCGCCGTGTTCGAAACCCCGGCCCCAGAACAGCATGCCCTACAGAAATTCTCCCAGATACCCAACCCCTACGTGGTGGAGCCGCCGGCCTGGGGCGAACGGGTCCATGCGCCGGGCGAAACCCTCGCCTTCCATTTCGTGCTCATGGGCCGAGCGCTCGGCCACCTGCCGCTGATCGTCTACGCCTGGCAACGCGCGTTCCAGCATGGCGTCGGCAAGGGCGACGGCAAGGCCCGCCTGACGCGGGTGAGCCACGAAGCAGAGGTTATCTTCGATGCCGACGAAGGCACGTTGCGGCAACTCAAACCCTCCCTGCCGCCGCCATCGAGCGAAGCCCGAAGCAGCGCGACCTTGCGCTTCACCACCCCGCTGCGCCTGCAACACAACGGCAAACCCATCGGCGCGGACGAACTGAGCGCGCGCGACCTGCTCGTCGGTCTGATCAAGCGCACCGCGCTGATCAGCGAGTTTCATCTCGGGCAGAAACTCGACCTCGATTTCCACGCCCTGGCCGACGCCGCCAGCACCATCGAAAGCGAAAAAAGGCTGCATTGGCGCGACTGGACCCGCTATTCCAACCGCCAGAAACAGGAAATGGCGCTCGGCGGCGTGGTCGGCGACTGGACCCTGCGCGGCGACCTGACGCCCTTCCTGCCCTTCCTGCACCTCGGCCAATGGCTGCACGTCGGCAAGAACGCCACCTTCGGCCTGGGCCGATTCGACATCGCGGAATAAGCCATGGACAGCCTGCTTCCTTTCATCACCGGCACCCTCGACCCCATCGCCACCGTGGTCGGGCTGATCAGCGCCATCCCCATTTTCTGGACCTGGTACGACGTCGTGATCGGCCGAAAACGACGCGCCCGGCGCTGGCTGCGTGAGGTCCGGCGCAAACCCGGCCAGCGCCCGGCGCTCTTTCTGGTCGATCTGCTGCCCGACAAGGACATCCAGGCGCAAATGGAACGGTACGTCGCCGGCCGACCCGAACTCGCCGCCATCCCCAGCGACCGCCGCCACAGCCTTCGGCGCGACAAGCGTCTCAGCCCCGACGACCTGGCCGGGCTGGCCGCCGAAATCCGCGCCTGTTCCGCCGACATCGCCCGCGCCGGCTGCGACACCGTGCATTGTCTCTATGCCGGCCCGGCTGCCGCCGCCGCCCTGATCGGCGCCGAGTTCGCCAACGGCGCGCGCTGCATGATCTACCAGCACAGCCAGGGCAACTACGAAAACTGGGGACCGGTCCGGCACGCGGCCGAGTGATTATTCCTGTCGCGGGAACCATTAATCCGGTACGAATTAACGTAAACAACGCGCAGCGTTACCGCGCCCATCGAACCCCTGCGGGGCGGCCACCACCATGTCCGTTAGCGGGCGCATCGGGAAACGGAAAAATCCATACGCCAGGAAAATATTGCATGTAACAACAGGGGAACCAACATGGCACATGTGAATTCACGAGTTCAGAAGCACCGCGACGCGCTGCGCATGGCAGGGCTTCGCCCGGTCCAAATATGGGTGCCGGATACGCGCCGCCCCAACTTCGCCGAGGAATACCGTCGCCAATCTCGCCTTGCCGCTCAGGCGGACATGGCCGACACGGATATGGGGCGGTTTATGGATGACGCCCTGGCGGACGTGGACGGTTGGAAGGAATGAGGCGAGGTGATTTTGTGACCATCGCCATGCAAGGCGACTTTGGCAAACCAATTCGACGAGCACGCCACCGTTACCGTGTTGCCGTTGACGAATACGCTTGTTGCCGCACCACTGTTGCGCGTCACCGTTCAGCCGAGTGCCGAGAACGGTTTGCTGCAACCTTCGCAGGTGATGGTGGACAAGGCCATGACCGTGAAGCGGAGCAAGGTAGGGTCCGCCTTCGGGCTGATCGATGTGGATGGGCTGGTGGAGGTAGAGCGTTGCTTGGCGTTGTTCTTGGGCATCGCCAAGTGAACGTCTGATTTTCAAAACTCGTCGTTTCGCTGCACTTGAAGCGAGAACGGTTTCGAGAACATCCAGACTGCGTCGGCGCTGGCCTGCCGGGTTTTCCTGCTGACTGCTTTTTGAGGTGGTGGCGTTGCGACCACGGGCACTCCCCGCCGCAAGCTTGCCAAACCGTACAACCGCTCCGCGAAAACCTAAATTGGGCTTCCCCGCGCAATCTTGCGCACACCACCCCAGGGAAGCCCACATGCACACCGTTCGACTCGTTCTACTCCTCACCCCCGCCGCCCTGACCGGCTGCGCCTCTATCGTCGGCGGCGCCAACCAGCCCGTGTCCGTCGAAACCCGCATGTCGGGCGCCCCCGTCACCGGCGCCACATGCAAACTCAGCAACGACAAGGGCGCCTGGTTCGTCACCACCCCCGGCTCCGCCACGGTCCATCGCAGCGCCGAAGACCTGGCCGTGCGCTGCGAGAAAGAAGGCCAGGCGCCCGGCATCGCCAGCGCCAAATCCAGCACCAAGGGCATGGCCTTCGGCAACATCCTGTTCGGTGGCATCGTCGGCGCTGCGGTGGACATCTCCAGCGGCGCCGCCTTCGACTACCCCACGCTGATCGGGGTCGAAATGGGCCAAACCGGCACGCTGGCCCGCGCCCAGGCCGAGCCGCAAGGCAACTGAAACCATGCCCGCCGCCCCCGCCCGCACCCTCTACCTGGTCGCCTACGACATCGCCGACCACAAGCGGCTGGCGCAAGTGCACAAGTACCTGACGGGCTGGAAAGTGGCCGGGCAGAAATCCTTTTTCGAATGCTGGATGACCCCGGCGGAGCGCGAACAAGTCCTACGCGAACTGGCCGGCTTGATCGATCCGGTCGAAGACCGCATCCATGCGTTCCAGCTCGACCCGCGCATGGAGCCCCTCTGCTACGGCATCGCCACCCATTTTCAGGATGAATGCTTTGCCATCCTTTGAACCGACCACGGCGGGCATGGCCCGCCCTATCGGTTGTACACCTCATAGGGCGGCCCGTGGCCGCCGCCCCACCGCCGGGCCGCGCCAACCAAAACACCCAAAACGCTAGGCGATAACCCATGGCCACCCTTTACATCGACCGCAAAAACGTCCGTCTCGACCTCGACGCCGAGGCCCTGGTGTTCTATGAAAACGGTGAACGCATCGGCACCGTGCCGCTGGGGCCGTTGCAACGCATCATCATCCGTGGCGGCGTCACGGTCGAAACCAGCCTGCTCGGTAAACTCGGGGCCAATGGCATCGGCGTCATCCTGCTATCCGGGCGCAAGGCCGAACCTACCCTATTCATGCCCCGCGCCCACAACGACGCCGCCCGGCGTCTGGCGCAATACCGCGCCGCCTGCGACCCGGCCCGCACCCTGGCCATCGCCGGCAAGATCGTCGCCGACAAACTCACGGCGCAGCGCGCCTACCTGCAAAGCAAGGTCGAAAGCCGGCTCGACTGCCGCTACGAACTCACCCGCGTCATCCGGTCGCTTACCGGCATGTTGGGGCAGATTGACAGCAAGCCCAGCCCCGCCGAGCTGCGCGGACTCGAAGGCGCCGCCGCCAACATGTATTTCACCGCCTATGCCGCCCTGGCCCCGGAAAGCCTGCACTTTCATGGCCGCAACCGGCGGCCGCCCAAAGACCCGCTCAACGCCACCCTGTCGCTCGCCTACACCTTGCTGCACGCCGAAGCCACCCTGGCCGCCCATGCCGCCGGGCTTGATCCCTACATCGGCTTTCTACACGCCCCCGCCTTCGGCCGCGAATCACTCGCCTCCGACCTGATAGAACCGATGCGCGCCGATGTCGACGCCTGGGCCATGGCCCTGTTCAACAAACAGGAACTACGTGCGGAGGCCTTTAGCAACACGGTGGACGGCTGCTTTCTCGGCAAGGCCGGGCGGGAAAAGTTCTACCGAGCCTGGGAGCCCATGGCCGAAAACCTGCGCAAAAAGATGGAAAATCAGGCCAAGGAAATAACCCGGCTCATCGAAGCCGATGGCCAGAAGGGCGAAGCCGCCTTCGCGCAATGAGCGACTACCTCATCGCCTACGACATCACCAGCCCGCGCCGGCTGCAAAAGATGCACCGTTACCTGCAAAAGCTGGCCATCTCGATCGAGTACAGCGTGTTTTACCTCAACCTCGACGAGCGCCAACTGCCCAAGCTGCTGGCCGAGGCCGAGGCGCTGATCGACAAGACCCACGACGACCTGCGCTGCTACCCGCTACCACAACGCGGCCTGAAAACGCGGCTGGGCCGCGCCACCTTTCCCACCGGAATCCAGTACACTGGCCTGCCGGCCCAATGGATGGGAGAAACATGACGGACACCAAAAACACAGCTTTACCGACCGGCTTGCCGAGCGCGAACGCGCTGTGTAAGCTATTGAGCAGAAACATTAAATCGTCGATCGCGGATTATCGAATGCCCTGAAAACAAAGG
>PFGT01000033.1 GCA_002782005.1 Hydrogenophilales bacterium CG12_big_fil_rev_8_21_14_0_65_61_21
CGATATTTTTTTAGAAAAGGCGAGTGTGCATCTTAGCTAGACCTGACCCCATTCGCGCTCTGACCCCATTCGCGCTCCCTTCGCCGGCCGAATTGGCATTTCGTGAAGAAGGTGTGAAAGTAACTCTGGCTCTGAGCAAGAAGAGTATCGAGTTCTTCAAGTCGGAGGCTACAAAGCATCACACTCAGTACCAGCGCATGATTCGCCGGCTTCTCGACGCTTATGTTGATGGCCAAGCCCCAACCCGGCAGTCCACACCGGCGCTGCGCGATAAAGCCGCGCAGCGCCGGTGACTTCTACGTTGGACCTCTCAATGACGCTTTCATACCAGATTGACATGACGTACGCATTCGCGTACCATTAAGCCTTTATCGAAGGAGTGTCAAATGCAAACACTTACGGCCAGCGAAGCCCGCGCGAATCTGTACCGCCTCATTGATGAGGCAGTAGAGTCTCATAAACCAATCATCATTTCGGGGAAGCGCAGCAATGCTGTGCTGCTCTCTGCGGAAGATTGGGGCGCAATTCAAGAAACCTTGTACCTTCTTGCCGTGCCCGGCATGCGCGAATCCATAAAAGCAGGTATGGCTGAGCCCCTGGCAAAAAGCGCAAAGGGGCTTAAGTGGTGAGTTGGGAGGTTGTTTATGCCAAGCAAGCACTCAAAGATGCAAAGAAGCTTGCTGCAAGCGGCCTCAAGGCCAAGGCGCAAGAACTACTAGCGGTGCTTGCTAACAATCCATTTCAAAATCCGCCTCCCTTCAAGAAGTTGGTTGGCGATCTTGCCGGTGCATATTCGCGCCGCATCAATATTCAACACCGTATCGTGTACGAAGTTTTTACCGTAGAGAAAACCGTTCGTGTTCTGCGAATGTGGACACACTATGAATGAGCGGTCTACCCCAGCAAGAACACATTGCCGAGCCACGGCCACTGTGACCTCTGGGGCGATCCAGCTATGTCGCGTCATGGCAGGCTGATCCAGGACTTTTTTAAGCCAGTCGAGTTCCACCTTCAGCTTGCCAATCTCGCTATACAGCCGCTCCGGTTCCTGGTGCGCCGCCATCCGCTGGGGCCACGCTTGCCTTCAAACAGCGTATTCGCCTTCTCTTGGATCGCCTTCTTCCACTGCCCAACCTGCACGGGGTGTACAACCATATTCCTGGCCGATCTCGTTGATCCTCTTGACCCCTCGAGGGGCTTCCAAACCCACCTTGGCCTTGAACTCCGGGCTGTGGACCTTCCGCTTCTTCGTTTCGCTCATCTCCGCTCGTTTCCCGTGTTCGCCAGCAGCTTAAACTGCTGTCTTAAAACCGGGGTCCACTTTAGTTCACCGTGCTATCCGCGCCGACCGGCCTTCAGATTTTTGCTTGGCGTAACCGCAAGGCATTGGTCACGACCGAGGCCGAGCTGAAACTCATGGCTAGGGCGGCGATCATGGGCGATAGCAGCAGGCCGGTGAAGGGATAGAGCACCCCGGCCGCGATCGGCACCCCTAAGGCGTTGTAGAGAAAGGCAAAGGCCAGGTTCTGGCGCATGTTGCGCACCGATGCCTCGGACAGGCGGCGGGCGCTGGCGATGCCGCGCAGGTCGCCCTTGACCAGTGTGATCTGGGCGCTGTTCATGGCTACATCGGCGCCGGTGCCCATGGCGATGCCGACATCGGCGCGGGCCAGCGCCGGAGCGTCGTTGATGCCGTCGCCGACCATGGCGACGATGCGGCCTTGGGCCTGGAGTCTGGCCACCAGCGCGTCCTTGTCCTCCGGCTTGACCTCGCCATGAACTTCGTCGATAGCCAGTTGGCGGCCCACGGAATTGGCGGTGGTCAGGCCGTCGCCGGTGGCCATGACGATGGCCAATCCACTGGCGCGCAGGCTATCCAGCGCTTCCCGCGTCGAGGCCTTGATCGGGTCCGAGACGGCGACGAGGCCCGCCGCCTTGCCGGCTACGGCAAGGAACATGACACTCGCGCCTTCCAGGCGCAGGGCCTCGGCCTGGGCGCCGAGCGGCTGCCAATCGACCCCCGCTTCCTGCATCAGCGTGGTGTTGCCAATGGCCACCGCCTGCCCAGCCACGGCGCCGCGCGCGCCGATCCCGGAAGCGGATTCAAAAGACTCCGCTGTACTGAGGCGAAGCTCGCGGCGACGCGCCTCGGCGACCAGGGCCTGGGCCAGCGGATGTTCACTGCCTTGATCGAGGCTCGCCGCTATGCGCAAGACGTCCTCCTCGCTCCAGCCGGGCGCTGCGACCAGGCCGTGGAACATGGGCTTGCCTTCGGTGAGGGTGCCGGTCTTGTCGACGATAAGGGTATCGACCCGGCGCATGGATTCGATCGCCGCGGCATCGCGGAACAGCACGCCGTGGCTGGCGGCCTTGCCGGTGGCGACCATGACTGACATGGGGGTGGCCAGACCCAGGGCGCACGGGCAGGCGATGATGAGCACCGCGACGGCGTTGATCAGCCCGTAGGCCCAGCTCGGTTGTGGCCCGAACAGTCCCCAGACAATAAAGGTCAGTATCGCGGCCGCCACCACGCCGACGACGAAATATCCCGCTACGACATCGGCCAGGCGCTGCATCGGCGCGCGTGAGCGCTGCGCCTGCGCCACCATCTGCACGATGCGCGCCAGCACCGTTTCCGCGCCCACCTTGTCGGCGCGCATGACCAGCGCGCCGCTGCTATTGAGCGTGGCGCCGATCAGGGCGTCGCCGGCCGCCTTGGTGACCGGCATGGGCTCGCCGGTGAGCATGGACTCGTCCACCGCGCTGTATCCCTCCAGCACCACGCCATCGACCGGCACCTTCTCACCCGGCCGCACCCGCAAGCGGTCGCCGGGGTGGACGTGGGCGAGCGGAATGTCCTCCTCGATATTTCCCCCCTCGCCGTCATCACGCAGACGCCGCGCGGTCTTGGGCGCCAGGCCGAGCAGCGCCCGGATGGCAGCGCCGGTCTCGGAGCGGGCCTTGAGTTCCAGAATCTGCCCGAACAGGGTCAGCGAGATGATGACCGCGGCGGCCTCGAAATAGACCGCGACCTGGCCTTCGATCCGGAACGATGCCGGAAACAGGCCGGGCGCCAGGGTAGCCGCGACGCTGTAGAGATAGGCCGCGCTGGTGCCCAGGCCGATCAGGGTCCACATGTTGGGGTGGCGATTCAGAATGGAATGCACGCCGCGGACAAAGAACGGCCAGCCCGACCAAAGCACTACCGGGCTGGCAAGGGCCAGTTCCAGCCACGGCCGTGCCGTGCCCAAGAGCGGATCGAGCAGATCGCCCGACATGGCGATAGCCGTCACCACGAGGGTCAGCGGCAAGGTCCACCAGAAACGGCGGCGGAAATCCCGCAGTTCGAGGTTTCCCTCCACCTCTGCCTGAGGCTGCACCGGCTCCAGCGCCATGCCGCATTTGGGGCAGGCGCCCGGGCCGCTCTGCCTGACCTCCGGATGCATCGGGCAGGTATATTCCCCGTCCGGCGCCGGCGCCTCGGCCGGCGCCAGATAGCGTTGCGGTTCGACCTTGAATTTATCCAGGCAGTTCGCGCTACAGAATCGATATTCCTTCCCCGCGTGCATGACATGATGCGGCGAACCCGGTTTGACGGTCATGCCGCAAACCGGGTCCTTGCTGACCCCATTGTCCTGGGTGGGCGTCATGTCAGCGTCCATGCCGCGGATCGCGGCTGCCAGCCCCGGGAGGCGGGGCCGAGCAGCAGGAATGCGGCGCGGCTTTGGCGTTAGCTTCCGCGTTGGCCCGAGTCCAGGCCAGGAATGATTCACGCAGCTGTTTCAGCCAATTGATGAGCATTTCAGCCTCCTATGTGTGTGGCCCCCGGCCTCAACCTTCGCCAAGGCCGGGTGGCAAGTCCTCATTCATAGGTCATTCAACACCGAGCCATAGTTATCGCCAATACCCTTCTCGGGGCCGGCCGACGCCTTGATGTCACCGGCCTGAACGTCCAGGATCACCTGGCCATAGGTGTCGCCGACACCCCGTTCCGGCTTGGCGGACGAGAACCCGGTGCCCACGAAACCGCTGGTATGGTCGTTGAGAATACTTTGTTGCAGGTCGGAATTGCCATCCCAGTCATGGGCGAAGGCGGGAGCGGCGGCAAAGGCCAGCGCGGTAGCAAAGGCCAGTGTGGTGAAGTGCGTGCGTGTTGTCATGATTAACTCCTGATAAGTTGATGAAGGACATCACCGTCTGTGATGTTGGGATCAGTATGGCCGGTCCACCCCCACAGGAACCTGATGCGGCGATTACAAATGCGTCATCTTGGCCTTCAGGAACGGAGGTGGGCAGTGCTGGCGGAGGTTGCCCATGGCGAGGCTGTTTCCAAGCCATTTTCTCGGTTACACTGCAAGCAAACATGGGCCTGCTCAAGGCTCTGGAGACAATGAATGACACGCAGCCTGATGGCTTTGTTGTTATTGATCGCCTCGCAGTGGGGTACGGCCGCCCTGGCTCAGGAACCCGACTGGACCACGCGGGTGTTCAAGCTAACGGTCACCCGCACGGATGGCACGACGGAACTAGGTTCCGCCGTTCCCGTGGGCGGCGAGAAATTGGTCACCAATTGCCATGTATTGCGCCAGGCAGCGCGCATCGAGGTGCGCCAGGGCGACGCCGTCCGGCTGGCGCAAGCCGACTTGCGCGATGCTTACCGCGATCTGTGCTTCCTCACGCTGCCTGGACTTGGTGCGGTGTCGACGGCGATGATTGACGTGGGCGAAACCCGTGTCGGACTGGAAGTCGTGGCGGTGGGCTATTCGGCTGGCAAATACGCCGTGAGTCACGGCAGAGTCATCGGCCTGCATCAATGCGAATGCGACGGCGGCAAGGTCATCCAGACCTCGGCGGCCTTCGACCAGGGCGCCAGCGGCGGTGGCCTGTTTGACCTGCAAGGCCGCCTGGTGGGCATCCTCACCTTCAAAGCCAGATCAGGCGGCAATTTTCACTTCGCCCTGCCGGTGGGCTGGTTGCGGCATGCCGCCGTTGCCGGTATAGAAGCCATCTCCGGTGAAGAAAGTTTCTGGGAACGGCCGGGCCGGGAGAGCGGCTATTTCCTGGCCGCCTGCGACCTGGGCGCACAGCGGAAATGGCAGCCGCTCGCCAGTCTGGCGCAAGAATGGACACAGCAGGAACCGAATAATCCAGAGGCTTGGATGGCGCTGGGCCGCGCCCTTATGCGCATAGACCGGAAAGAGGCGGCGGTGGCGCCGCTACAACGGGTCTTGCTGCTGGACTCGACCCACGCCGAGGCAAAATGGGCCTTGCAGCAATTGGAGTTCGATTTGGGGCGCGATTTGACCGAGCCTGGCGGGCTTTGACCGTTTACAACGCCAACCCAGACATAAGTCGCGAACTACCTGAACCGGAACTCGCGTCCGCCACAGTCCATACGCTGAAGTGGCGGCCGGCCTTCTGCCCCACGCCGATCGCGCCCTTGTCCAGATACAACGCCCAGGCCCAATCAGGCTCATACAGGCTGGTGGTGGACGACCAGTAGGCTTCGCTTACCCCCGCGAAGGGGTGTCCAACAGGCAGGGCGGGACCGTGGGCGTCGCAGTCCACTAGGGATTCCAGCTCGTTGATGTTGGGTAGCCGCCAATGAAATGCGCTGGGTGACGTGGCATTCAAGTCGCGTACCGCCTTAATGGCCTCAAGCCAGGCGACCGGGCCGTCGGTGATGCCGGCCACACGCCGCCAGCCCAAGCCGGTAAGGGTATCGACAATGGTCTCGCCATCGATGTTGAAACGCGGCCGCGGCCAAGATCGGCCTGATCGCACCGCGCCATCCTGGCCGCTCCCCGTGCAGGGCAGCACCGCGCCGAGGGCGTTGTAGCAGCGCGTCTGCCCGGTGGCGGCAAGCACCCGCGAGTCGCCGCGCACTGGCCAGAGCATAAAGGACTGGTCCTTGCCGCCATAAAACATCCGGCCGCCGTCCATGTCCACATACCAGGCATGGGCCGGGCTGATGGCGGCGGTGGTCGAGCTCCAGTACCAACCTGCGAAGACGTTGATGAACGGGTTCGGCTTGGGTAGCGCCGGACGCCGGGTTTGGTGGCTGACCAAGCTTCTCAGCTCGCGCCGGTTGGGCAGGCACCAGTCGTCATGGCCGAGCAGGCGCGCCGCATTGAAACGCGCCACCCGATCCAGCGCCTCCGACCACATGAGCGGATACCTGGCCAGGTTGGCATCTCGCGTCCATACCAACCCGGTAAGCCGATCCAGCACCATGCCGTCCTCCGTCTTGAAGCGCGGCGTGGGCCAGGGCAGTCCGGCACGGCTCTCCCCGTCCTGGCCGCTGCCGGTGCAGGGAACGATATGGCCTGCGGTGTCGTGACAACTGATCTGGCCGGTTTGCAGATACATGGAGTGACCTCCAGTTTCGGGTTGATGTGGGTTTACTTGCCTGGCGTCTCCAAGCCGCCCTGCATGTCTTGGCCCATGCGCTCCTGCATCATCATCTGCATCATGTCCATGCGTTTTTCCATCATCTCCATGCGCTTGGCCATCATGTCGTTGGAACCGGCCATGCCCTGACCCATCATGCCCATGCCGCCCTGACCGCCCATCATGCCTCCACCCTTGGCGCCAGCCATCATGGGACACGAGCCGTCCTGCATCATGGTCTCCATATCCAGCATCTGGGCCTCCATCAGCTGCTTGCGTTTCTTGAGGTCCTTGGTGGCGCGTATTTCCATCATCCGCGCGCGCATGGCCTGCATCCGATCCTGCGCGGCCGGCGTCGTTGCCTGCGCCTGTACGGGATGGTGGTCGCTGTGTTCGTCCTTGGTCGCGTCGGCGGCCATCAGGGTGGCGGGCATGGCCAGAATGGTGACCAGGGCGAGCACCAGGGTATTGCGTTGCATCGTTTTCATGAACTTCTCCTGTCAAAAAATGGAAAAACACAATAGTTTAGGGATGTCATTCGCATGTCGGTCCTCGTGTTTTGAGTGTCGCCATGTTGGTGGTGAATGGGCGACATGAAGCTGACGCGCCGATTACAACTTCGTCATCCATCCTGGATAGCCAGCAGGTTGTGGCAAGATGCACCTACCTTCAGCCGCTGCATTGGGAACATGAAACTACTTATCGTCGAAGACGAGCCCAAAACGGGCGATTATCTGAAGCAGGGCCTCGGCGAGGCTGGCTTTGTCACAGACCTGGCGCGCGACGGTTGGGAGGGTCTGGAACTCGCCAAAGACGGCCACTACGACCTACTGATCCTGGACATAATGTTGCCCGGCCTTGATGGCTGGCAGGTATTGGAAGGGCTGCGCCGCGCCGGAGTGGATACGCCAGTGCTATTCCTGACCGCGCGTGACCGGGTGGAGGATCGGGTCAAGGGGCTGGAACTGGGCGCCGACGACTATCTGGTGAAGCCCTTCGCCTTCACCGAGTTATTGGCACGGGTGCGTAGCTTGTTGCGTCGTGGCCGGGGTGGTCTTGAGCCAACCATCTTGAAGATCGCCGACCTGGAACTTGATATTTTGCGCCGCCGGGCCAGCCGGGCCGGCCAGCGCGTCGATCTGACCGCCAAGGAGTTCGCCCTGCTGGAGTTGTTCCTGCGTCACCAGGGCGAGGTGCTGCCGCGCTCTCTTATCGCCTCCCAGGTCTGGGACATGAATTTCGATTCCGATACCAACGTCATCGATGTGGCGGTGCGCCGGTTGCGCCTCAAGGTCGACGATGGACATGGCATCAAGCTCATCCATACCGCGCGCGGCATGGGCTATGTGCTGGAACAGCGGCGGGAGGACGGCGAATGACGTCTTGGTCGTTGACCGCTCGCGTCAGCGTGCTGTTCGCCGCCGTCCTGACGGCGGTTCTGCTTGGTCTTGGCGGCCTGGTTTCCTGGTCGCTGGACCGCCACTTCCGTGACATGGATCGGCACGAACTGGAAGGCAAGCTCGCCCTGGTCCGCAATCTGCTGGCCAAGGCCGATTCTCCGGCCACTATGGACGACGTGCCGCGCGAACTGGACGATGCCCTGGTTGGCCACGAAGGGCTGTCGATCACCCTGGTCGATGGTGATGGCGCCAAATGGTTCGCCAGCCGTGGCCTGGACCATCCCGCCGCTTTTTTAAATGCCCACAAGGAAGCCGGGCTGGCGACCTGGCGTGAAAATGGGCGCGGCTACCGCTGTCTGCAAGCGCCGGTGCAATCCGGCTCAGGCCGGATGTTTAGTGCCGCCATCGTGCTCGACATTAGCCACCACATGCACTTTCTAGACGGCCTTCGCCGTACCCTGGCCGCCGCTATCGCGCTGGCTGCCCTGCTCGGTGCCGGCCTTGGCTGGCTGGCCGTCCATGCCGGCCTGCGGCCGTTGCGCCGGATAACCAAATGGGCGGCCGGCCTGTCCGCCAGCCATCTTTATGAACGTCTGCCGGAGACCGGCCTGCCATCCGAGATCGGCACACTGGCAACGGCCTTCAACGCCATGCTGGCCCGGCTCGACGAATCTTTCCGGCGGTTGTCGGAGTTTTCCTCCGACATTGCCCACGAACTGCGCACACCAGTCTCCAATCTGATGACCCAGACCCAGGTCGCTCTGTCCCGCGCCCGCACGGCGGAGGAATACCGCGAGATACTGCAATCCAGCGCCGAGGAATATGAACGGCTGGCCCGGATGATCGGCGACATGCTGTTCCTGGCCAAGGCCGACAACCGTCTAATCGTGCCGAATTGCGCAATGATCGACTTGGCCGGCGAGGTGCGCGACCTGATCGAGTTTTATGGCATCCTGGCCGATGAACGCGGCATCCGGCTCGAAGTCGCTGGCGCGGCGGGGATAAATGGCGACCGGTTGATGCTCCGGCGCGCCCTGTCCAACCTGCTCTCCAATGCCATTCGCCATTGTCCGGACACTGGCGCTGTCACCGTTCGGCTGGAGCAGAATGCCGACGCCATTGGCATCACTGTGGAAAATCCCGGCGCCATCCCAGCCAAAAATCTGCCGCGCCTGTTCGATCGTTTTTACACCGCTGACCAAGTTCGCCGTCCCGGCGGAGAAGGCGTTGGTCTTGGCCTGGCCATAGTTAAATCCATCGTTGAGGTCCATGGTGGGATGGTTGCTGCCGAGTCGTCCGATGGTCTTGTCCGCTTCATGGTCAGGCTACCGGCGGGGGACTTGACTCATTGCCCGGATTGACTCGCGCATTTAGGCCTGGCAGTCTCTCTCCGCTCTATTCGGAGGGTGATGAGAACGTTGGGCAATGTACGCTCAGGCCGTCTCGCCGCCACTAAGCGGGTGCATAGCGACCGGAATCCGGCGCGCGCCGAAGGGCGAGCCGAATTTTTCGAATCGGCCGGCGATGGCGCCGCCGCAGTGCGGGCAATGACCGTCTTCAGT
>PFGT01000055.1 GCA_002782005.1 Hydrogenophilales bacterium CG12_big_fil_rev_8_21_14_0_65_61_21
ATCGACGCCAACGGCATCCTGCACGTCGGCGCCAAGGACAAGGGCACCGGCAAGGAAGCCAAGATCACCATCAAGGCCAACTCCGGTCTCTCCGAGGCCGAGATCCAACAGATGGTGAAGGATGCGGAAGCGAATGCCGCCGAAGACCACAAGGCCTTCGAGCTGGCCACGGCCCGCAACCAGGCCGATGCCATGGTTCACTCGACGCGGAAAGCGCTGAAGGATTATGGCGACAAGGTCACGGCCGACGAGAAGACCCGGATCGAAGAGGCGATCACCGCCCTCGAAGGTGCGATCAAGAATGGCGACAAGGATGAGATCGACGCCAAGACCCAGGCCCTGGGCGAGGCCAGCCACAAGCTGGCCGAACAGATGTACGCCCAGCAAGGCGACCAGCCCGGCGCCGAAGCCGGCGCCCAGCCTGGTGCGACGGAGAGCAAGGCCGGCGGCGACGACGTGGTCGATGCCGAGTTCGAGGAAGTGAAGGACAAATAAGCTCGTAGCCGGTAGCTGGTAGCGATGAAGTGACGGGCGGCCTTGCCGCCCGTTGCCTCATAAAAGCTAGCGCCAGCTGCCCACGGCTACCGACTACCAGCTACAGGCTACAAGCTAATGAGCAAACGCGACTACTACCAAGTTCTGGGCGTCTCCAAGACGGCCTCGGACGATGAGATCAAGAAGGCCTTCAAAAAGGCCGCGATGAAGCATCACCCGGACCGCAACGACGGAAACAAGGAGTCCGAGGAAAAATTCAAGGAGGCCAAGGAGGCCTACGACATCCTTTCCGACCCACAGAAGCGGGCGGTTTACGACCAATATGGCCACGCCGGGGTCGATCCGTCCATGGCCGGGGCCGGTGGCGCTGGTTTCGGCGACTTCGCCGATGCCTTTTCGGACATCTTTGGCGACATCTTTGGTGGCGCCGGTGGTCGTGGTCGGCCCCAGGTCTATCGCGGCTCCGATCTGCGCTATAACCTGGAACTTAGCCTGGAAGAAGCGGCGCGCGGCGCCGAGACCAAGATACGCATTCCAGTACTGACCGAGTGCGAACAGTGCCACGGTAGCGGCGCCAAACCCGGCACCCAGCCAATTACCTGTCCCACGTGTGGTGGCCATGGTCAGGTGCGGATGCAGCAGGGTTTCTTCTCGGTTCAGCAGACTTGCCCCCGTTGCCACGGTGCCGGTCGGGTGGTCGCCGATCCCTGCACCCATTGTCATGGCGAAGGTCGGATCAAACAGCACAAGACCCTGTCGGTACGCATCCCATCGGGGGTCGACGAGGGCGACCGCATTCGTCTGGCCGGCGAGGGCGAGTCCGGCATCAATGGCGGCCCGCCGGGCGATTTGTATGTACAGGTCCATTTGCGTCAGCACCCGGTGTTTACCCGCGATCACAATGATCTCCATTGCGAGATGCCGATTTCATTCTCGACCGCCGCCTTGGGCGGTGAGATCGGCATCCCGACCCTGGATGGCCAGGCGACCATCAAGATTCCCGCAGAGACCCAAAGCGGCAAGGTATTCCGCCTGCGCGGCAAGGGCATCAAAGGCGTGCGCAGTAACGCGCCGGGTGATCTGCACTGTCACATGGTGGTGGAAACGCCGATCAACCTCACCGACCGGCAGAAGGAACTGCTGCGTGAATTCGAGGAAATTAGTCGTGGTCACGAGGGTAAGCACAACCCCCGTGCCAAGGGCTTTATGGACAAGGTAAAAGAATTTTTCGGGCAGTGATAAGGGGCCGAGGACCATGACCGCACGGGACGAAGTCATCACCGCCACCCGCAACTGGGTGGAAAGGGCCGTCATTGGCCTCAACCTGTGCCCGTTCGCCCGGTCGGTCTACGTCAAGGATCAGGTCCGCATCGTGGTTAGCGAGGCCCGGCACCTGGATGCCTTCCTGGAAGAGATGGACCACGAACTGGACCTATTGGCGGCGGCCGATCCGGCCGAGATCGATACCACGTTGCTGGTCCATCCCACGCTATTACCGGACTTTCTTGAGTTCAACGACTTCATGCAACTGGTTGAGGCGGCCGTGACCGAGCACGATCTGGAGGGCGTCATTCAGATCGCCAGTTTCCACCCGGCCTTCCAGTTCGCCGACACCGAGCCCGATGACATCAGCAACTACACCAACCGCTCGCCCTATCCGACCATCCACCTGATCCGCGAGGCCAGCATCGCCCGCGCGGTAGAGACCATCCCGGATACCGACTCGATCTATGAGCGCAATATCGAGACCATGAACGCGCTCGGTCACGCGGGCCTGAAGCGGGTTCTGGACGGCGAGGCATGAAGGCCGCCGCCTGGCCGCCGATCCCGGAAATCCGTCCGGGCCAGTCGATTGAGCTACTCAAGGAACTGCACATCCTGACCGGCGACGGCCGGCTCAACCAGGACACCCGGCGCAAGCTCAAGCAGGTCTACCACCTCTACCAGTTTATCGAGCCATTGCTGAATGAGGTGCTGGAGCGACGCGGCGACCTCACCCTGGCCGACCATGGCGCGGGTAAGTCCTACCTGGGTTTTATCCTATACGACCTGTTCTTCAAGGATAAGGAGGTCGGCCATCTGTACGGCATCGAGACCCGCCCGGAACTGGTCGCCAAGTCGCAGGAACTGGCCGAGCGTTTGGGTTTCGAGCGGATGACCTTTCTCAATCTGACGGTCGAGGAATCAATCGTCAGCCCGGCGCTGCCCGAGCGCATCGACATCGTCACCGCGCTCCATGCCTGCAATACCGCGACCGATGACGCGATCCGTTTCGCCCTGGAAAAATCGGCCGACCACATCGTCCTGGCGCCCTGTTGCCAGGCCGAGGTCGCCGCCGTGCTGCGCAAGAACAAAAACACCTCATTCGGCCTCACGCCGCTGTCGGAACTGTGGCGCCACCCCATCCACACCCGCGAATTCGGCAGCCAGGTCAGCAATGTGCTGCGCTGTCTATTGCTGGAAGCGCACGGCTATCAGGTGACCGTGACCGAACTGGTCGGCTGGGAACACTCGATGAAGAACGAACTGATTATCGCCAACCGCAAGGGCGACAGAAAACAAAGCGCCCGAGAGCGGGCGCTGGAAATTCTGAAGACGCTGAACCTTGAGGAACTGGCTGGGCGATTTGTTTATTAGCCTAGGTTAATGCGTCATACCCGCGAAGGCGGGTATCCAGCGCCTTGATTTAACAGGTTTTTAACCACAGCCTGCCCTTGAATCGGTTAGTCGGGGGCGGGGGGTGACGAAAACGAATAAATCAGTGCACCCCTAGCATCCCCGATCAAAAGTCTGTGATGTTGTTTTCGCTACTCTCCAGCACCTTCGAAGCTGGCCCGACCAGCAGCGGGTCCGGCATATGGGCAACGTGTTCATCCTTGTCGGGATAGGGTAAGCTGGCCAGGAAGTGGCGCATGCAGTTCAACCGCGCCCGCTTCTTGTCGTCCGACTTGATGACGGTCCAGGGGGCGTCGGCGGTGTCGGTGTGGAAGAACATGGCCTTCTTGGCCTCGGTGTATTCGTCCCACTTGTCCAGCGATTCGATGTCGATGGGCGATAGCTTCCAGTGTTTGAGCGGGTCGTCGCGGCGGGCGACAAAGCGGCGCAATTGTTCGTCGCGGCTGACCGAGAACCAGAACTTGTAGAAGAGGGTGCCGCTGTTGACCAACATCCGTTCCAATTGCGGTACCTGACGCATGAATTCGAGATATTCGTGCGCTGTGCAGAAACCCATGACCCGCTCGACGCCGGCGCGGTTGTACCAGGAACGGTCGAAGAAGGCCATCTCGCCGGCGGTCGGCAAGTGCTGGACGTAGCGCTGAAAATACCATTCGCCGCGTTCCCGGTCGGAGGGTTTTTCCAGGGCGATCACGCGCGTACTGCGTGGGTTCAGATGCTCCATAAAGCGCTTGATGGTGCCGCCCTTGCCGGCTGCGTCGCGGCCCTCGAACAGGATGACGATCTTCTGGCCGGTTTCCCTCACCCAGTTTTGCACCTTGAGCAGTTCAATCTGTAGCTGGGCCTTTTGCTCCTCGTATTCCTTGCGCCGCATCCGGGTGCGATAGGGATAGTCGGCGGGCAGCGGCGCGTAGTCGCTTTCCTCGTCGCTGCCGCGCGGCGCATGGGCCACTGCCTCCGCTACCGGGCCGTGACTGACCGCTTCAATGGCGGCGACGGCAGCGGCGCTGGGCAATTTGCGGGCGCGGGTTCGTTTGGCTTCGGCTTGCTCTGGCGCGGCGGCGGTCGCTTTGGCTGGGGTACGACGGCTACGGGGTTTGCTGGCAGTTTCGGTCATGATGGTTTTTGACACCTTGGTTATTAGTGGTTAAACCCATTATTTATAGATGCCCCAGTGCACCCTTGCCTAGGGCGCTATCCATACCCTGGTATCAAAATACCAACTGTACAGCCACGGTCGGCCTCAGATGCCGCGCAGCAGTTCGTTGATGCCGACCTTTGACAGGGTCTTGGCGTCGACCTTTTTGACGATGACCGCGCAGTAGAGGCTGTATTGGCCATCCTTCGAGGGCAGGTTGCCGCTGACCACCACGGAACCCGCCGGGATGCGGCCGTAGCTGACCGCGCCGGTCTCGCGGTCGTAGATCTTGGTGGACTGGCCGATATAGACGCCCATGGAGATGACGCTGTTGTCTTCCACCACGACCCCTTCGACTACTTCCGAACGGGCGCCGATGAAGCAGTTGTCGCCGATGATGGTGGGGCCGGCCTGGACCGGTTCCAGCACGCCGCCGATGCCGACGCCGCCGGACAGGTGGACGTTCTTGCCGATCTGGGCGCAGGAGCCGACGGTGGCCCAGGTATCGATCATGGCGCCTTCATCGACGTAGGCGCCGATGTTGATGTAAGAGGGCATCAGCACCACATTTTTACCAATGAAACTACCCCGCCGCGCGGCGGCCGGCGGCACCACGCGGAAGCCGCCTTCACGGAAGTCGCGCGAGTTGTATTCGGCGAACTTGGACGGCACCTTGTCGTAGTAGTTGGTGAAGCCGCCCTTGATGTAGGCGTTGTCTTGCAGCCGGAACGACAGCAGCACGGCCTTCTTGATCCACTGGTGGGTGACCCAGTTTTGGCCGTCTGCCCGCTCGGCGACCCTGAGCTGGCCGCAGTCGAGCAGGTCGATGACCGACATGACTGCGTCCTTGACCTTGGCCTCGGCGGTGCGCGGAGTGATGTCGGCGCGGCGCTCGAAGGCCTCTTCGATGATGGCTTGCAGCGTTTGCATGATGATCCTTTTTATCTAGGGCAAATCGTGAATATTGTCTTGCGCGATCAGGCCAGAATTTCCTGGAGCGCGGCGGCCAGCGACTGACACTGCGCGTCGGCGCCCACGGTGATGCGCAGGAACTGCTCGATGCGCGGTTGTCTGAAATGGCGAACGATGATGCCGCGTGTTCTTAGTGCCTGGGCCAGTTCGCCGGCGTTGCGATCCGGGTGGCGGACAAAGATGAAGTTGGCCGCCGAGGGCAGAACCTGGAAACCCAGCCTTTCCATCTCGCCGATCAGCCAGCCGCGACTTTTGATGACGGCTTGCCGGGTCTGCTCGAACCAGGCCTGGTCTTCGATAGCAGCGACGGCGCCGACGATGGCCAGCCGATCCAGGGGGTAGGAGTTGAAGCTGTTTTTTACCCGTTCCAGTGCCTCGATGAGACTGGCGTGGCCCAGCGCGAAGCCGACCCGCAGGCCTGCCAACGAGCGCGATTTGGATAGGGTCTGGACTACCAGCAGGTTGGGGTGGCGGTCGATCAGCGTCACCGCGCTTGCACAGCCGAAGTCGACGTAGGCCTCGTCCACTACGACGACCGAATCCGGATGTGCAATCAGCAGATGTTCGATGGCATCGAGCGGCAGCGGTCGTCCGGTGGGCGCATTCGGGTTGGGGAAGATGATGCCGCCGTTGGGGCGGGCATAGTCGGCTACATCGATCTCGAAGGTGTCGGTGAGCGGCACGGTCTGGTGGGCGACTCCGTACAGGCCGCAATAGACCGGATAGAAACTGTAGGTGATGTCCGGGAACAGGATCGGCCGGTCGTGCTTGAGTAGGGCCAGGAAGACATGGGCCAGGACCTCGTCCGAACCGTTGCCGACGAATACCTGGTTGGCTGAGACGCCGTTAATTTTAGCCAACGCCGTCTTGAGTCGGTCGGCATTGGGGTCCGGGTATAGGCGCAAGTTGTCGCCGATCTCGGCGCGCATGGCCTCCAGCGCCTTGGGTGAGGGACCGTAGGGGTTCTCGTTGGTGTTGAGTTTGATGAGGTTGGCGAGCTTGGGCTGCTCGCCCGGCACATAAGGCGTCAGCTCGTGAACCAGGGTGCTCCAGAAACGGCTCATATTGGATAGTCAGAGTGGAAACAAAGCGGCGAGGGAATGGTATCATGGTCGCCACCATTGCCCGTTTGCATTACCTACAAGCTGACTCCCATGCGGAAATCCGAAGTCTCCCGCGACACACTCGAAACCCGGATCACGGTCAATCTAAATCTGGATGGCACGGGTATCGCCAAGCTCCAGACCGGCGTCGGGTTTCTCGACCACATGCTGGATCAGGTTGCCCGTCACGGTCTGATCGACCTGGACATCCGGGCCGAAGGCGACCGCCACATCGACGATCATCACACGGTCGAAGACATCGGCATTACGCTGGGCCAGGCCGTGGCCTCGGCATTGGCTGACAAGAAGGGCATCCGCCGCTATGGCCATGCCTATGTGCCGCTCGACGAGGCATTGTCGCGCGTGGTGATCGATCTGTCGGGCCGTCCCGGCCTCGAATATCACGTCGATTTCAGCCGCGCTCGGATCGGCGAGTTCGATGTCGACCTGTTGCGTGAATTTTTCCAGGGCTTCGTTAATCATGCTGGGGTGACCTTGCACATCGATAACCTGCGCGGCAGCAACGCCCACCATCAGGCAGAGACGGTGTTCAAGGCCTTTGGTCGGGCCCTGCGCATGGCCCTGGAAGCCGATCCGCGCATGGGCGGCGTGCTGCCTTCGACCAAGGGCGCCTTGTAAATGACCGTGGATATTGCCGTAATCGATTACGGCATGGGTAATCTGCATTCGGTGGCCAAGGCTCTGGAACACGTCGCCAAGGGCGCCAGGGTGGCGGTGACCGACGATGCCAAAACCATCCTGGCAGCCGGCCGCGTGGTCTTTCCCGGCCAGGGGGCCGCGCCCGACTGTATGCGCGAGATCGATGCCCGCGGCTTGCGCGAGGTGGTTAAACAGGCCGCCAGCGAGAAGCCTTTTCTGGGTATCTGCATGGGCCTTCAGGTGTTGTTCGAGCACAGCGACGAGGGGGATACCCCCTGCCTCGGCATCTTCCCCGGCCAAGTCAAACGCTTTGTCCAGGCCAGAATGACGGATGCCCAGGGCAGGCGTCTCAAGGTGCCGCACATGGGCTGGAACAATGTCCGCCAGCCACGTCCGCACCCGCTTTGGGCGGGCATACCGGACGGCGAGCGTTTCTACTTCGTGCATAGCTATTTTGTCGTCCCGGCACAGGCCGACCTGGTCGCTGGCTATGCCGACTACCCGGCCGAGTTTGTCTGCGCTTGCGCGCGCGATAACCTGTTCGCGGTACAGTTTCACCCCGAAAAGAGTGCGTCGGCCGGTCTGCGCCTGCTGGCCAACTTTGTCTCCTGGAACGGTAAACCTGCTTAATCACCGAGAGTTCAGCGATGCTTATTATCCCGGCTATAGACCTCAAGGATGGTCATTGTGTGCGTCTGCGCCAAGGCGAGATGGATAGCGCCACGGTGTTTTCCGAAGACCCGGCCGCCATGGCCCGCAAGTGGCTGGCCAGCGGCGCCCGACGTTTGCATTTGGTGGACCTGAACGGTGCCTTCGCCGGCAAGCCGGTCAACGAAGCGGCGATCAAGGCGATCACCGATGCGGTCGGCGATAAGATTCCGGTCCAGTTGGGCGGCGGCATTCGCGATCTGGATACCATCGAGCGCTATCTCGACGATGGCATCACCTATGTCATCATCGGCAGCGCAGCAGTCAAAAACCCCGGCTTCCTGCACGATGCCTGTAACGCCTTTCCGGGCCATGTCATCGTCGGCCTGGACGCCAAGGATGGCAAGGTGGCGGTGGAGGGCTGGTCCAAGGTTACCCACCACGAGGTGGTCGATCTGGCCAAGCGGTTCGAGGATTACGGCGTCGAGGCGGTGGTCTACACCGACATCGGTCGCGACGGCATGATGTCCGGCGTCAACATCGACGCCACCGTTTGTTTGGCCAGGACCCTGACCGTGCCGGTCATCGCCAGCGGCGGCATCACCAACCTCGACGACATCCGCAAGTTGTGCGCGGTGGAGGGCGAGGGCATCATGGGCGCGATTACCGGCCGCGCCCTCTATGAAGGTTCCCTGGACTTCGTGGCGGCGCAGAAGCTGGCCGACGAACTTGGCAAAGCCTGATGGCACTCGCCAAGCGCATCATCCCTTGTTTGGACGTGACCGCCGGCCGGGTGGTGAAGGGGGTTAATTTTGTTAACCTGCGCGATGCCGGCGATCCGGTCGAGATCGCTCGCCGCTACGACGATCAGGGCGCCGACGAGCTGACCTTTCTGGACATCACGGCCAGCTCGGATGACCGTGACCTGATTCTCCATATCATCGAGGCGGTGGCGGCGCAGGTGTTCATTCCGCTCACCGTGGGCGGCGGCGTGCGCCAGCCGAACGACGTACTGCGCCTGCTCAATGCCGGCGCCGACAAGGTTTCGATCAACACCTCCGCAGTGACCAACCCGCAACTGGTCAAGGACTGCTCGGCCCGCTTCGGCTCCCAGTGCATCGTGGTCGCCATTGACGCCAAGCAGACCGTCTGGGGCGCGACGCCAAAGTGGCAGGTATTCACCCATGGCGGTCGCAGGGCGACGGGTCTGGATGCGGTGGAGTGGGGCAAGAAGATGCAGGACCTGGGCGCTGGCGAAATCCTGCTCACCAGCATGGATCGCGACGGCGCCAAGATCGGCTTCGACCTGAATCTGACCCGCGCCTTTTCTGATGCGCTCGATATCCCGATCATCGCCAGCGGCGGCGTCGGCAACCTGCAACACCTAGTCGATGGCGTGGTCAAGGGCGGCGCGGACGCCGTGCTGGCCGCCAGCATCTTCCATTTTGGCGAATATACGGTCGAACAAGCCAAGCAGACCATGGCCGAACAGGGCATCGAGGTGCGGCTGTGACGGGTTCCGATGCTTGGCTGAACAAGATCAACTGGTCTGAGGATGGTCTGGTACCGGCTATTGCCCAGGATGGCGTCAGCGGTGAAATCTTGATGCTCGCCTGGATGAACCGGGACGCACTGAAAAAGACCGCCCAATCCGGTGAGGCCGTGTACTGGTCCCGCTCCCGCAAGAAGTTATGGCATAAGGGCGAGGAATCCGGCCACATCCAGAAGGTGCTGGAAATTCGCACCGATTGCGATGAAGATGTGATCTTGCTCAAGGTTGAACAAACCGGCGGCATTGCCTGCCATACCGGGCACAAGAGTTGTTTCTTCCAGAGGTTCGATGGCGCCAAGTGGCAACCGGTCGAGCCGGTACTTAAGGACCCGCACGAGATTTACAAGAAATGAATAGTGACATACTGGCTCGCCTGGCTGATACGCTTGAGGCCCGCAAGCAGGCCGAACCACAGTCGTCCTACGTGGCCAAGCTCTATAGCCAAGGTTTGGATGCCATTCTCAAAAAAGTGGCGGAGGAAGCGGCCGAAACCATCATGGCGGCCAAGGATGGCGAGCGGGACAAGATCGTTTACGAAACCGCCGATCTCTGGTTTCATTCGCTGGTGCTGTTGGCGCAACAGGGCATTCGGCCAGAGGCCGTACTGAATGAGCTGGCCCGCCGCGAGGGTCTGTCGGGACTGGTTGAAAAAGCGGCGCGAAAGGAAAAGGCATGAGCGATTGCATCTTCTGCAAGATCGTGGCGGGTGAGATACCCAGCCGTAAGGTTTACGAGGACAAGGATGTCCTCGCTTTTCATGATGTCAACCCGGCCGCGCCGGTGCATTTTTTGATTATCCCCAAGCGCCATGTGGCCAGTCTTGAGACCTGCGACCCAACGCATCGGGATATGTTGGGCAGCTTGCTGCTGCTGGCGCCGAAATTGGCGCGCGAGCAGGGCCTGGCTAACGGCTTCAAGACTGTAATCAACACCGGGGTGGACGGTGGCCAGTTGGTTATGCATCTGCATGTTCATGTGTTGGGCGGTGGTAAGCTTCAGCACGTTTGATGTGTTTTAGATTGAGGAGTTGAGACATGGGTTCATTTAGCGTCTGGCATTGGCTGATCGTATTGGTCGTGGTTCTGTTGATATTTGGCACCAAAAAACTGAAGAATATCGGCTCTGATCTCGGTGGCGCCGTGAAGGGTTTCAAAGAAGCGATGAATGAAGAGCAGAAACGGCCAACCGAGTTGCCGCGCAATAGCGAAACGAATGGTGCGAACATCGATGTCGAGGTTAAGGACAGGCAGCAAAACTGACCACCTTGTTGAAGGTATTCAAGCATGTCCTTTCTACTGCGTTCTGAGCTTGGTTTCTGAGCCGTGTTTGGCATCGGATTTCCCGAACTTCTATTGATTGGTGTCGTGGCCTTAATCGTGATCGGGCCTGAGCGCATGCCCAAGGTGGCGCGTACGGTGGGGGCCTGGGTTGGCCGCCTCAATCGCTATACCGCGCAGGTCAAGGCCGATATCGACCGCGAGATGCGTCTGGACGAACTGCGCAACATGCAGAAGACCATGGAGGATTCCGTCCAGAAGTATGAAATTATGGCGGAGGAGACCACTCAGCAGGTCAAGCAGGAAGCTGGCGAGCTTAATAAGGCAGTCCAAGAAGTCGCCGACCAGGCCGCCAGCAATCCGAATAGCCAGGACCCGCTCGCTCCCCCCGCTGTAGAAAACAAGGCGTCCTGAGGAATGGATTCGGCACAGACCTTTATTTCCCATCTGCTGGAACTGCGAGATCGTCTCATACGTGCGGTCATTGCCTGGGCCATCTTTTTTATTTGCCTGTTTCCATTTGCCAACAAGCTGTATGCCTTACTGGCCAAGCCATTGTTGTCGCAGTTGCCGCAGGGCGGCCAGATGATCGCCACCGAGGTGGTCACGCCGTTCTTTGTGCCACTCAAGGTGGCCATGATGACGGCCTTGCTGGGTGCCTTGCCCTATGTGCTGTATCAGGCCTGGGCCTTCATCGCGCCGGGCCTGTATGCCCGCGAGAAGCGAATCATCCTGCCTCTGGTGTCGGCCAGCGTGGTCTTGTTTGCTTGCGGCATGGCTTTTGCCTACTTCCTGGTCTTCCCGGTGGTGTTTGGATTTGTCATTGGCAGCGCGCCTCAGGGCGTGGCCGTGATGACCGACATTGACAAGTACCTGGATTTCGTCATCACCATGTTCCTGGCCTTCGGCGTCACCTTCGAGGTGCCCATCGTCGTGGTGGCGCTGGCCATGATGGGACTGGTCGAAGTGGCCAAATTCAAGGAAATCCGGCCCTATGTCGTGGTCGGGGCCTTTGTGATAGGCGCCATCTTCACCCCCCCCGATGTGATTTCCCAGACCATGTTGGCCGTACCGCTGTGGTTTCTATATGAACTCGGCGTGTTTGTCGCCGGCTGGCTGGTCAAGCACAAACCGCCCGCCGAGACAGCCGACGCAGCTGATGAGTACCGGCCGATGACCGAGGAAGAGATCGAGACCGAGTTTAATCGTAACGACAGTTGACGATTCCCGAGCAGCACTAAATTAGTGCTGATTGCCAATATAACGCACCTGCATGGTGCGTTTTTATTTGTTCTACACGCCCCAATATGAAGCAAATCAATGCACTAAATGAAGGCACGCTATTTGCTTTAAGCAGCAGATCGTATTAATGGGGTGAGTGTCATGGATGCATTCAAGACAAGTTCAGATATGGTGTTCGTACTGCTTGGCGCCATTATGGTGCTGGCCATGCACGCTGGTTTTGCCTTCCTGGAACTGGGCACGGTGCGCCGGAAGAACCAGGTCAACGCCTTGGCCAAGATACTGAGCGATTTCAGCGTTTCGACGATTGCCTATTTCTTCATCGGTTATGGCATCGCCTACGGCGTTCATTTCATGAGCGGGGCCGATGTGCTGGCCCAGAAAAGCGGCTACGACCTGGCCAAATTTTTCTTCCTGCTGACCTTTGCAGCCGCTATCCCGGCCATCGTTTCCGGCGGCATCGCCGAGCGCGCCCGGTTCTACCCGCAACTCATGGCGACCTTCGTCCTGGTGGGCTTCATTTATCCCTTCTTCGAGGGCATTGTCTGGAACGGTAATCTGGGTTTGCAGGATTGGTTGCAGACTACTTTTGGCGCAAAGTTTCACGACTTCGCCGGGTCGGTGGTGGTCCATGCCATGGGTGGCTGGGTCGCCCTGCCGGCGGTCCTGTTGCTGGGCGCCCGGCGCGGTCGCTACCGTCACGACGGCATGGTTTCCGCGCATCCGCCTTCAAGTATTCCCTTCCTGTCGCTCGGCGCCTGGATACTGACCATCGGCTGGTTCGGCTTTAACGTGATGTCGGCCCAGAGCGTAGCGGCCGCTTCTGGTCTGGTAGCGGTCAATTCGCTGATGGCCCTGGTGGGCGGTACCCTGGCCGCCTTGGCGGTTGGCAAAAACGACCCCGGCTTCATCCATAACGGCCCTTTGGCAGGTCTGGTGGCGGTCTGCGCCGGGTCAGACCTGATGCACCCGATCGGCGCCCTGGCTACCGGCGCGGTAGCCGGGGGGATGTTCGTCTGGATGTTTACCGTCACCCAAAACAAATGGAAGATCGACGATGTGCTAGGCGTTTGGCCGCTACACGGCCTATGCGGCGCCTGGGGCGGCATCGCTGCCGGCATCTTCGGTAGCCGGGCGCTGGGTGGTGTGGGCGGCATCAACGTATGGTCGCAACTGATCGGCACGTTGTCGGGGATTGCCGTCGCCCTGGCCGGCGGCGCACTCGTTTACGGCATCTTGAGGTATAGCGTTGGCATTCGTCTCGAACCCGAACAGGAGTTCGAAGGCGCCGATCTATCGATCCATAAGATTTCGGCCTCGCCGGAGTACGAAACCAGTTGGTGAGCTTATTTCAAGGCGTATTGTTTTAATTTCCGATACAGCGTCCGCTCGGTGACGCCCAGCCGCGCGGCCACGGTGCGGCGGTGGCCGTTACACTGGGTCAGCAAATCCTGGATGTAGCCCTTTTCTACGCCTTGTAACGACGGCGGCGCCGGATCGACGGATGCAGTGGCGGGCATGGTGACCGTCGTATCGGCGCCGAACTGAATATCATCGGCGCCGATGATGCCGCCCTGGCAACGCACCATGGCGCGTTGTAGCAGGTTACGTAGTTCCCGCACGTTGCCCGGGAAATCATAATGGCGCAGCTTGCTAACGGCGGTGACGTCCAGATGGCAGGGCTGGCGGTTATCGCCCGCCATCCGCGCCAGCAGGGCATCGGCCAAGGCCGGAATGTCTTCGCGTCGCTCACGCAGCGCGGGCAGCGAGACATCGATGCCGGCTAGCCGGTAGTACAAATCCTGACGGAATAGTTTCTGGTCGATCCGGTTGAGCAGATTGCGGTTGGTGGCCGATACGATGCGGACATCGGCGTGCAAGGTTTGGGTGCCGCCCACCCGCCGGAACTCGCCGCTTTCCAGTACGCGCAGCAGTTTGGCTTGCATGGCGGGCGGTATTTCGGCAACCTCATCCAGGAACAAGGTGCCCTTGTCGGCCAGTTCGAACAGCCCCTTTTTTAATCCGGTACTGCCGGTAAATGCGCCGCGCTCATGGCCGAACAGCTCGGACTCGAACAAGTCCTCCGGCACGGCGGCGCAGTTGATGGCGATGAATGCGCCAGATGCGCGATTGGAACGATCGTGGACGAAGCGGGCCGCCAACTCCTTGCCGACGCCGCTTTCGCCAAACAGCAGTACCGAAGCCTCGCATTCGGCCACCCGGACCAGGTTGTCCACGCAAGACAGGAAGGCCGCCGAGTGGCCGACCATGCGCATCACCTCGCAGCCCAAATCCGCTTCCACCTCCAGGTGATAAAGGACCTCGCCCAGGTAAGTCTGGCCATCCTGGCTGCGGATTAGATGGCCGCGGATACGGGTGCGCTCGGTCTGGCCATTGGCATGGTAATGGGTATGCAGAACCACGCTGCCTTGACCCTTATCGAACAGCGTTTGGTGCGGGCAATCCTCACCGTTTTCGTGACAGGGCCGGTCGGAACGATGGGATATCTCATAACAACGACGGCCGACGATGTGCGCCAGGTCGGTGCCATATGAATGGCAATAACGTTGATTGGCCGCGACGATGCGGTATTCGTTATCGAGGACCACAAAGGGTTGGTCGTGAGTCTCGATGAGTTCCTGCAATTCAACTGTAGGCATGGCCGTCCTTTTTGTCATGACGTAGTCTATCAGTGTCATGACTTTATTGTCATGAAAGTCAGATCACAAAGGTTAAGCAAAACCTAACTAGCTGATTGAAAAGATATAAATAATTGGCATGGTGATTGCATATAACGGTTGTCCAACAACCAACTGTATGGAGACGACAATGACCAAAAAAGAAACGAATTGGCACCTGCAACCCGGCGTCAAGATGAGTCCTGAAGTGGCTGAGGATGTTGCCAAGATCGCCTGCGCACTGAAAAGCCTGTCGGCATTCACCACCTTCGTCATTGAGCGGCAAGACTGCCCGGACGATCTAAAACAGATCGTCGAGGAAGGTCTGGATGCCATGTCCCGGGTCTATGTCTGGTAAGCCAACAAGATAACTAACAACGGAGCAATTACAGATGGCACATATCGTTATTCTCGGCGCCGGCCTCGGCGGCATGACCATGGCCTATGAAATGAAAGAACACGCCCGCGCTCAGGACAAGGTCACGGTCATTTCCAACCATAGCTTTTTCCAGTTCACCCCCTCCAACCCCTGGGTGGCCGTGAACTGGCGGACCCGCGACGACATCACCATTCCGGTCGCGCCCTATCTGGAAAAGAAGGGCATCGGGTTCATCCCGGTCGGCGCCCAGCGGCTCCACCCGGACAAGAACCAGGTCGAACTGGAAGACGGCAAAACCATCGATTACGACTATCTGATTATCGCCACCGGCCCCAAGCTGGCCTTCGATGAGGTCGAGGGCCTCGGCCCCGAAGGCCATACCCAGTCGGTTTGCCATGTGGATCACGCCGTTCAGGCCGGCAAGGCCTGGGAGCATTTCATCAAGGACCCGGGGCCGGTGGTGGTCGGTGCGGTACAGGGCGCTTCCTGTTATGGCCCGGCATACGAGTTTGCCTTCATCATGGATACCGATCTACGCCGGCGCAAGATCCGCGACAAGGTGCCCATGACCTACGTTACCGCAGAACCGTATCCTGGCCACTTGGGTCTGGGCGGGGTCGGCGATTCGCAAGGTATGCTCGAATCCGCGCTGCGTCACCGCCATATCAAGTGGATTTGCAACGCCAAGGTGACCAAGGTCGAGGCCGGCAAGATGTTTGTCTCCGAGCACAACGCCAAGGGCGAGGTCATCAAGGAGCACGAACTGCCCTTCAAGCATTCCATGATGTTGCCGGCCTTTAAGGGCATCGATGCGGTATACGGGATCGAAGGCCTGACCAACCCGCGCGGCTTCATCACCATCGACCCATACCAGCGCAACGCCAAATTCAAGAATGTATTCAGCGTCGGCGTCTGCGTGGCGATCCCGCCGGTGGAAGCGACCCCGGTGCCAACCGGTGCGCCCAAGACTGGCTACATGATCGAGACCATGGTGACGGCGACCGCGCATAACATCCGGGCGCTGCTCGATGGCAAGGAGCCGGACCAGAAGGCCACCTGGAATGCCCTTTGCCTGGCCGACTTCGGCGATACCGGCGCGGCCTTCGTCGCCCTACCGCAGATCCCGCCGCGCAATGTCAACTGGTTCAAGGAAGGCAAGTGGGTACACCTGGCCAAGATTGCGTTCGAGAAGTATTTCATTCGCAAGATGAAGAGCGGCAATACCGAGCCGCTCTATGAGAAATACATGCTGGGCGTGCTGGGCATCAAAAAACTGAAATAGTCAGACCGCGCGATCGGACCTGTTTCCCGGCCCTGGGTTGGGAAACAGGACTCGATGCAATAACCAGGCGGCGAAATAGACCGCGAAGAACGAAAACACCACATCGCTGAGGAAGTGTCCGCCTTGGGCCATGCGCATCAGGCCGAGGGCGCCGCCGATGACGGTGGCGGCGATGAACCAGCGCCGTGGATGGTTGGCTAGAAACGCCAGCGCCAGCAAACTGAAACCCACCGACGAGTCGCCGCACACGAATGAGCAGTTGGCGTTGCACTGATCGCTGGGTATCCAGGCCGGGGTGAATTGGGCTTGGCCGCCGAAGGGCTCGATCTGCGCCGGTCGGGCGCGGCCCCAGTGGTCCTTGAATACCGTGTTGACCAATAGGCCCGGCCCCAGCACCAGAACCAGCGCAATGTAGGCGGCCTTCCTGCGCCAGTCCCTGGTTTCGAGAGCGCTATTCACTAGCCGGCCAATCAGCCAGATCAGCCAGCCTGACCCAAAGGCCAGCCAGCCCAGATGGTTGTGGACGAAATCAGTCAATGGGTAGTTATCCAGAACAAAGCCATGCGCAGGCGCGTAAAACCAGCCACTGGCAATCAAGTCCAGACGGGGAAAGGTTAGGAACAATGCGGTGCAGGCCAGCGCGGTCAGGGCCATGAAACGGGGCGAAGGCAACTGTTTATCCGGACTCATTGTTGCCGATAATCCCGTACCAGCCAGACCCGGTATAACGGGGCGAAATCCGGATACAGTTGCAGATAGATGGCCGGCTGCGGGCTGGCTTCGGCGAACCTCTCCTTTACCTGCTGGTCAGTCAAATGCTGACTGACCAGCAGGAATGACCCCTTGGGCTGCTTGCGGATATCGGCGGTCAGGGCGTAGTGGTTGTCGATCCGGTTGCCGAGGTTCAGATATAGCCCGCCCTTGCTATAGGGGCGGCCGTAGTAGCGGATCAGCGCATAGAGCATCCGGTCGTCGCTCAAAAAGCGCGTGTCGGGGCGCTCCCTAAGACGTTTGCCGACCTCGATGCCCAAGGCGCGAAAGCCCGTCACCCGGCCGTATGGATCGGTCTTGCGGGTCAACTGGATATCGAGCAGGTGGGTGATGTCGTGGAAGTTGTAAACCACTACGCCCAAGGCCAGGTTGACGGTCAGCGCGGCAATCAGCCAGGCGCGTCGGCCTTTCATCAACAGGCCGGCGGCGACGAATGCCGCGCCGGCGACATAGGCGAAGGCCGCCCAGTTGGCGAAGGCCCGCGACAGCAGACTCAGGACCAGGAAGGCAGTCAGTGGCGCCAGGGTAAAGACGGCCAACAAACGCAGACGGTCATCACCGAACCAGCCGCGCGGCCGAACGGCCAGGACCAGCAAGCTAGCGGCGGTAATCGGCCCGAAGACCAGAAATTGGCCCACAAAAAACTCCAACAGGGCGTCCGGATGAAACAGCGCCCGGTTCAACTCGGAAATCTCCGCTGTGTGCTGAAAGCTGACGAATTGGTGCTCGGCATTCCACAGGATGTTGGGTATCAATATCAGCAGGGCCAGGGCCGCTGCGGCATACGGTTTCGGGTCTTTGAATAGGCGCCAACGTGGTCGGCTCAGCAAGACATAAACGACCAGGCCCAGGCCGTAGAATGCCATGCTGTATTTCGACAGCAGACCGAGGCCGAGCGCCACGCCCAGCAGCAGCCAGTCGCGCCAGCGGCCAGTCTCCAGCGCCGCGACCGTGAAATATAGGGACAAAGCCCAGAACAGCAAGAGCGGGGCATCCGTGGTCATCAACCAGGCGCCCAGACTGGTCATGGGCAAGGTGGCGAACAGCAGTGCGGCCCAGAAGGCCATGGCCTCGGCTGGCGGCGTGGACTGGAACAATTGACGCACCAGACGGCTGATGCCGCCCAATCGTTCAGGCGGCTGGTTTGCCGGCTCGGCCTGAACCTGGAACAAGCGACGCACCAGCAGGAAGATCACCCAGGCGGTTAACGGATAAAGCAGCAGTGCGGCCGAGCGCACCCCGATCTCGCGGTCGCCGAACAGATGCGTACCCAGGTAGATCAACCAAGCCACCATGGGCGGCTTGGAGTAATAGCCCCAGTCCGGCTGGAGCGACCAGGTCCAGTATTGGGCCTCATCGCCATAAAGCTCGATGCCGGCATGTTGGCCGGCCAGCAGATGCCAGATCGTCAGCCCGGCCAGCCAGGCCAGTAGCCAGAGTGTGTAGCGGGACGGTTTACGATGTGCCATGGCGAGCGCGAGTTGGTGGGTGTTGGGCAAAGGACCAGCCCGGCAATAAATGGTAGACCAGCACGCCCAGGGCAAGCGCCTGTTCAAATGGCCGGGCCAGCGGATAGCCGGTGTGATGGAAAAAGAACAGATAAAGGGCGCAGGCGACCAACAGGGCGCGTAGCGCCTCGCGGACGGCGGCGCGCCCCGGATTGCCGAAGCGCCGAGCCAGATAGAGGCCGATCAGCGCCGAGGCCCAGCCGCATAAGATGCCGCCGGCCACATCCAGCGGCCAGTGGGCGCCGACCGCGACGCGGGCCAGGCCGACCAGCAGGGCCAGTACCATGACGCCGAGCGCGGCCACGCGGTTAGCCAGTCCGGCCGTCAGTACCGAGGCCAGGACGAAGGTGGCGGTGGTGTGGCCGGATGGGAATGCGCCGGCGGTCAGATAGGGGCCGATGACATGCACCGCATCGCCCAGCACGGCATAGGGCCGGGCCATGTCGAAGGCATCCTTCAGAACGTGGGAAATGAGTGTGGCCGGCAGACTGGCCAGTAACGCCGCAAGTACCAGATCGGGCCGCCGGCGCAGGAACGGCAGAATCAGGCACAGCGCCACCAGGGAATCGCCCAGCACGGTCAGACAGGACCAGAAGGTATCCGGCAGGTGGGCCGCCAGGCCATTGAGCGTCAGAAACAGGGCGCGATTGTCGGCCGGGTCGGCCAGCCGCCATAACACAGCCAGGGCCAGGATCGGCGGCAGCCAGAAATAGGGGTGGCGGCTGAATGCGGGCAGGAACGATCGGCTCATGTTCAGGGCATCCTGACCAGGATGTAGCTACGCTCGCTGTAGACCACCGTTGCGCCAGGCAGGCGCGGCAGATCGCTGTGCCGGGTCAGGACCAGGTCGCCCGGTCTGGGTAGGCGTTTTTCCACTTGGCGATTGGCATAGGTCTGCAAGCTGGGCGTGTTGACGCCGAATAACACCAATGGACCGGGCAAGGTCTGGGCCAATCGTCCGGCATTGCGGATGGGCGCTTGCTGAATTTGGCTGACAACAGGAATCAGGAACACGGTCATGGCGATACCGGCCAACAGGCCGGAGAAGCGCAACGCCGCCGCCAGGCTGATATGCCGCGTGCCGAGCAGGATCAGGCTGATCGCCAGGGCGCCGCCGCAGCAAAGCCAATAGGCCGGACCGAAGGCATCCGGCAAGCTGGCGAGCAGTAGTTGGTCATCGCCCTTGAGACCACCGACCGCCCGTTGCGCCAGGAAGGGCAGGGCGAGCAGCAGGGCGAAGGTCAGCGGCGCGGGGCCAAGCACCAACCAGCGCCGTACCGGGGCCTCGACCATGGCGGCTAGGACGATCACCAGTCCGCCATAACCGTAATAGACATAGTGCGGCAGCTTGGTGCCGGAAAACGAAAACAGGGTGAGGGTCAGCAAGAACCAGAGCAGGCCATAGCGCAGCAACGGGTTGCGCCAGATCGCGTGCAAGCGGGTCAGGGCGGCGAGCAGCAGGCCGGTATGCGGCAGCAGCGACAGCAGAACGACCGGCAGGTAATAGAAAAAATTGCCGCGATGGCCTTCCATGGCGGTGTCGAAGCGTCCCAGGTTGTGGGTGAGAAAAAAGCCGGTCAGAAAACCGGGGCCTTCGCGCCAGGTCAGCATCATGAACCAGGGCGCGGCGACCAGTAAAAACAGTGCCAGCGGGCCGGGGGCGAAGGCGAAGCGCAGGAACAAACGCCCATCTCGCTGGCTCAGACACCAGAGTAAGACGGCACCAGCCGGGATGACCACGGCAATCGGGCCCTTGGTTAGAAAGCCCAGGGCCATGGCCAGCCAGGCCACATAAAGCCAACGCCGGCCATCGTTTTGCAACCATAGCCAGGCGGCATAGCCGGCTGAGGCCAGCCACAGGTTGAGCAGGGCGTCGGCGGTGGCGGCGCGGGTAATGACGGTCAGACCGGCGGCGGTGGCGACAATGAGCGCGGCGGTCAGACCGACCCGGCGGTGGCTAACCCGGGTGACAAACAGATAGGTGACCAGTATCCACAAGCTGGAAGACAGCGCCGATGGCAGCCGCCAGGCGAACTCGCTGCGCCCGAACAGGGTGACGGACGCCGCCTGGAGCCAATAGATCAGGATAGGTTTGTCATAACGCGGCTCGCCCAGCAGGTGGCTGGACAGGAAATCGCCGCGCAGGAACATCTCGGTGGTCGACGCGGTGAAGGCGCCCTCGTCCAGGTCGAATAGCGGCGCGGCGCCGAGGGCAACGAATGGGAACAGGACCAGGACCGCCAGGATCAGCCACTCGTCCCAGTATTCCGGCCAGAGAGAGGCCCGGGTGTTCATGTTTATTGGCTGGGTGGCTCTCGCAGCAAGTATTGTGCCTTGCCGCCCGGCTCATGCCAGATGCGGGTGAGCATCTCACCCAGGATGCCCATGCCGATGAAGTTGGCGCCCATCAGGGTCAGCATCACGCCCATCAATAGCAGCGGTCGGCCGCCGATGTCGGCCCCGGCGAACAGCTTGAGCCCGGCCAGGTAGAGCAGTATCAAAAAGCCGGGGAAAAACATCGCCGCGCCGGCGCCGCCGAAGGCATGCATGGGGCGATGCAGGAAGCGCAGCATGAACTTCACCCACATCAGGTCGAGCAGGACGCGGATGGTGCGGTCGATGCCGTATTTCGACACGCCCTTGGTGCGTGGAAAGTGGTTGACCTCCGCTTCCATTACCTTGGCTCCGTATTCATGCGCCAGGGCCGGGATGAAACGGTGCAACTCGCCATAAATCTTGACGTACCGGATCGCCTCGCGCCGATAGAGTTTGAGCGAACAGCCATAGTCGTGCAGACGCACGCCGGTCACCTTGGAGATCAGCCGGTTGGCGATCATGGAAGGTATCTTGCGGGAAAACGCCTTGTCCTGTCGGTGTCTGCGCCAGCCGGAAATGATGTCGATCTCCGGGTGCTCGTCGAGCATCTTTAACAGGCGGGGAATATCGGCCGGATCGTTCTGCATGTCGCCGTCGATAGTCACCAGTATCTCACCCCGCGCGGCATCGAAGCCAGCCTGCATGGCGGTCGACTGGCCATAGTTGCGACGCAGGAAAAACGGCCGCAACCAAGGGCGGCTGGTCGCCAGTTTGGCCAATAGTTTGTCGGAACCATCGCGCGAGCCGTCATCGACACAAACCAGCTCCCAACTGTCTGGCTGCCCGGACATCACCGATTCAACCCGATTCACCAGGTCGGGCAGGTTGTCGTATTCGTTGTAGATGGGGGCGAGAATGGAAACGCGGACCGACTCGGGCATGGTCATGGGCTGACAAATCGAATTCGCTAGTTTACCGGCAAATCGGGGTCCGCGCCCGTCTCACCCAGTTCCCGCTCCAACGCCTCATCGTAATGCCGGCCATGGCGCAGGCGACGAAACAGATACACACCTAGAACGCCGGACCCAATAAACAGCGCGATGGCCGTCCCGATACGCCAGGCAGGATCGACATTCACGCCGCTGCCGACCAAGGCAAAAATTGCGGTTTGCGGCAAAAATCCTAGCGCCGAGCCGAGCAGAAATGGGGCTGCCGGCACACTGGAAACGCCGCCGGCCAAGCTGGTTGCGACATTGCTGCCGACCGGCAGCAGGCGGATCAGCAAGGTCATGGTGAACGGATAATCGCGCACGAAATTATCAATCTTGGCGACCCGGCCGGATAAACGTTTGGCCACCAATGATCGGCCAGTAAACCGGGCATAGAAAAATGTTGCAGCGCAGCCTAGTTCGGTGGCGATCAGACCCAGCCAGGTGCCATACAGAAACCCGAAGGCATAACCAGCCATGAAGGCGATGACCTGTCGTGGCAGGCCGATGGCCGTGAATAGCATACCGATGGCGAGAAACAATAGCTCGCCAGAGACCCCTTTGCCGCGTACCTCGCGGTCGATCCAGCCCTGATTCAGCAGGTCGCCCAGATGAGTCTGGTTAATCAGAAAGCCTAGCGCCGCCATGGAAAGCAGAACAGCCAGCCCGCGCAGGATGATTTTTGGGTTCATGAAGGTGAAGTTAGTGGGGCGGATGGAAAATCGAGAATCTGCGGCAGGCATTCTAGCCCACCCATCGCCCTTGCCCGAACGCTGGTTAGCAGGTATTCTTGCGCCCCTTCCGGAGAGGTGGATGAGCGGTTTAAGTCGCACGCCTGGAAAGCGTGTTTAGGATAATATCCTAACGCGGGTTCGAATCCCGCCCTCTCCGCCAGACTCGTGCCTGAATTCCTGACCGCCGTTCTGCTCCCGCTCTACTTCAAGTTCTTCGAAGAAAACAGCAGCGCCTTGTCGCCGGCAAAACTGACTGCCACTGACTGTTTGTCATCGCCCCAGTTGCAACTTCTCAAGCCCATCAGGTCATCGCATTTGTCTGGGGCGCCGATCAGCTTGACGACCTCGTCGTAGGGCATGCCAACGGTAATCTTGCTGTAGTTCTGGACGGTCAGCTTGCTGCAACCGAGCAACGTTGTCAGCAGGATGATCCCGATCAGTGTCTGAATTTTCATTTTGCGATCTCACTTTCTTTGCGTTATTAGTGACGGTTATAAAGGGCGTGTTGCATGTGCTGACTATACCTATTCTTGTGCATACCCGCCTTCCCGCTGATGTCGAATTGTCTGAACGATTGCAGTGTCGTTCGCTACGTCGAAATCGTAGAGCGCCAAGTAGCCGGCCCTGCCACGCGCAATGACCAGTTCACGTAAACCCGCTTCCGCCTTGCGCCCGATAAGTGGGTGTTCTTTGAGGATCGATAAGCCGCGTAGCAGGGTGGGTATGGTTTCCCGTGCAGTGTCGGCATCGTCGTCTTGAAGAAAATCTGTCAGCCGCTCCATATCCAGCAGCGCGCGCGGTGCTATAACCAGTCGCGTCATGCGGTTTACAACTGGGTGGGCGAGGGGCGTTTGATCTGTTTTCCGGCTAACCGGGCCTGGATGTAGCTGAATACTTCATCAGCATCATAGATCAGTCCGTATTGGGCGACCTCTTCTCTGGCCAGAAGTGCCTGGTCAACAAATTGGCGGCGCCTTTCCACCAGCTCGATTTGCGCTTGCAGCGATTCGAGCATGAAGGCATGGGGAGTCTTTCCGGCGGCTGCGGCGGCGTTGGCGATACGGGATTTGAGTGCATCCGGTAGTTTTATTGTGGTGGTAGATATTTCGATGCTCCTTTTAAGTTGAGTGTTACCAAGGTAGCACTGACATCGGCCTTGGGCAATGCACAGCCTTTGGCGGCCAGTGAAAATGTGAGGGTACGGTCCGGGGGCGTGGCCCGATGACGTAAAATGCAGCCATTCGATCCCGCCGATTTGATAAAAAATGCGCAATACCGCTTGTCTGCTGGTGTCCTGCCCCGACCGCAAGGGGCTGGTTGCCGCCATCGCCGATTTTCTCTATGGCCACAATGCCAACATACTGCACGCCGATCAGCATCAGGATAAAGTGGCTGGGCTATTCCTGATGCGGGTGGAATGGGACCTGGATGGTTTCGAACTTGACCTGGACAAGTTCGACGAGGCCTTCGCGCCCATCGCCGATCAGTTCCTGATGACCTGGCGGCTTGCCCTGTCTAGCGTCAAGCCGCGCCTGGCGATTTTTGTGTCCAAGTTTGACCACTGTCTGGCCGATCTGCTTTACCGCCATCATGCTGGCGAGTTGTTTTGCGACATCCCGCTGATCGTCAGCAACCACCCGGATAACCTCTGGTTGGCCGAGGCCTACAAGATTCCCTTCGTGAACCTCAGTGTGACCAAGGACAACAAGGCGGAGGCGGAACAACAGCAATTGGCCCTGCTGGCGGACCATCGCATCGATTTCATTGTTCTGGCGCGTTACATGCAGGTGCTGTCGCCGGAATTCATCCGGCAGTGGGACAACCGGGTGATTAACATCCACCATTCCTTCCTGCCCGCGTTCCACGGCGCCAAGCCCTATCAGCGGGCCTTCGAGCGAGGCGTGAAGCTGATCGGCGCGACCAGTCATTACGTTACCGAGGTACTCGACGACGGTCCGATCATCGAGCAGGACGTGATCCGTATCAGCCACCGTGACGACCAGGAAAACTTGATACGGAAAGGGGCCGACCTGGAAAAAGTGGTGCTGTCACGCGCCGTGAAGTGGCACATCGACAACCGGATATTGGTCTACGGCAACAAGACCGTGGTGTTCGATTAGTAGGATTCGTCATGCCCGCGCAGGCGGGCTCCTATATCCCCGCGTTCGCGGGAACGACGTTACGGTCAACGGTACTCGACCAGTTCCGATAGCGGCAGTCTCTGTTTCTCCGGCGCCAGGTCGGCGCAATAGCCAATCGGTAGAATCAGGGCGATCTCATAACGGTCGCTGTTGATGCCTAATAGCGTTTTTATCGCCGCCGGGTCAAAACCGCCGATGGCGCAGGTATCCAGCCCCAGTGTGGCGGCAGCGGTCATCATGTTGGCGGCGGCAATGTGACACTGGGCGATACTCCAGGCCTTGACGTCGGTGGCGGCGTGAAAGGCGCGGTAGTTGGCCAGGGCCGGGGCCAGGGCGCGGCCCGGATATTCACGGGCCATGAGTCTCGCGATGTATTCAGAATCCGGGTTCAGCTCGGCCGTCTTAGCCAGAATCACCACCACGACGCTGGCGCTGCCGACCTGTGGTTGGTTGAAGCAGGCGGCCTGCAATGCCATCTTTTCTGTGGTCTTGCTGACCGCCACGAATTTCCACTGCTCCAGCCCGAACGAGGATGGCGATAACCGGCCGGCCTCCAGAACGATGTCCAGGTCGGTGCGGGCGATGACCCGATCGGGCAGGAAGGCATGGCAGGCATAACGGCGGTGGAAAATATCGAGTATGGTGTTCTTCATGGCGGCTGAATCCGTGCAAGGTGGCGCATTCTATCCCGGGCCGGATAAAGACTCGACCCTGACTGTCATGGGGTGATTCGGGCGGCTTGCATTGGGCCTGCTGGCAATCGAATTAACCGATCACAGTGCAAGAAGGGCCGCGTGAACGGTAAAATGCTGGCCTCTCTGAAGAAAGGTCGCCATGCCCGCATTTCAAGACATCATCATGACCCTCCAACGGTTCTGGGGGGATAAAGGCTGCGCCATACTGCAACCCTATGACCTGGAGGTCGGGGCCGGCACCAGCCACACCGCCACCTTTCTGCGCGCCCTCGGCCCTGAGCCATGGCGGGCCGCTTATGTGCAGCCTTCGCGCCGGCCCAAGGATGGTCGCTATGGCGAGAACCCCAACCGGCTGCAACATTACTATCAGTTCCAGGTGGTCTTGAAACCCGCTCCGGAAAACATCCTGGAGCTGTACCTGGGCTCGCTCGAAGCGCTTGGCTTCGATCTCAAGCAGAACGACATCCGCTTCGTCGAGGACGACTGGGAGAACCCCACCCTGGGCGCCTGGGGCCTGGGCTGGGAGGTCTGGCTGAATGGCATGGAGGTGACCCAGTTCACTTATTTCCAGCAGGTCGGCGGCATCGAGGTGAAGCCGATCACCGGCGAGATCACCTACGGTCTGGAACGCCTGGCCATGTATCTGCAAGGGGTCGAGAACGTGTTCGATCTGGACTATGCGCCAGGCGTGAAATATGGCGACGTGTTCCATCAGAACGAGGTCGAGCAATCGACCTATAACTTCGAGCATAGCGACGTCGAATTCCTGCTCACCGCCTTTAACGCCCACGAACGGCAGGCCAAACACCTTATGGAATCGCAATTGGCCCTGCCGGCCTACGAACAAATCCTGAAAGCGGCGCACACCTTCAATCTGCTCGACGCACGCGGCGCCATCTCGGTGACCGAACGCGCCGCTTACATCGGTCGTATCCGTAATCTGGCCCGTGCCGTGGCGCAGAGTTATCTGGATTCGCGCGCCCGGCTCGGTTTTCCGATGGCGCCCAAGGCATGGGCCGAGGAAGTGCTGGCCCAGATCGAGAAGAAGGCGGCATGACCATGACGACAAAGAACCTGCTGGTCGAACTATTCGTCGAGGAACTGCCGCCCAAGGCGTTGAAGCGGCTGGGTGAGGCGTTTGCATCTACCCTGTTTGAATCGCTCAAGGCCCAGGGGCTGGCTGCCGTCGATGCCACGGTCACCCCCTACGCCTCGCCGCGCCGTTTGGCTGCCCACATCACTCAGGTGGCTGCCCAGGCCGCCGACAAGGCGGTATCGCAGAAGCTGATGCCGGTCGGCGTCGGTCTGACCGCCGACGGCCAGGCCACGCCGGCGCTACTGAAAAAACTGGCCGCACTCGGGCTCGATGCCAGTGTGGTCGGACAACTCAAGTGCGCCCCGGACGGCAAGGGCGAGACGTTGTTTTATGACTCCCTGGTCCAGGGTGCGACCTTAGCAGGCGGTCTGCAAAAGGCCCTGATTGAGGCCCTGGCCCGGCTGCCCATCCCCAAGGTGATGACCTACCAACTGGCCGACGGCTGGACTTCGGTGAACTTCGTTCGACCCGCTCACGGGCTGGTTGCGCTGCATGGCAGCGAGGTGGTGCCGGTGTCGGTGCTCGGCCTGAACGCCGGCCGCGTGACTCAAGGCCATCGCTTCGAGGCCGCCAATCCGACGATAGAGATCAAGGATGCCGACCGCTACGAGGCCCAGATGGAGACCGAGGGCGCGGTCATTCCGAGCTTCGAGAAGCGCCGTGCCGAGATCGCCCGCCAGCTTGAAGCGGCGGCGGCCAAGGTCGGCGGTGATGTCCATCCGATCGAGGATGCGGCCCTGCTCGATGAGGTCACGGCCTTGGTCGAGCGGCCCAATGTCCTGCTCTGCCAGTTCGAGCCGGAGTTCCTGGCGGTGCCGCAGGAGTGTTTGATCCTGACCATGAAGGCGAACCAGAAGTATTTCCCGCTGCTCGATGCTGAAGACCATCTGACCAACCAGTTCCTGATCGTCTCCAACATTCGTCCAGCCGATCCTTCTCTGGTCATCAGCGGCAACGAGCGGGTGGTGCGGCCGCGTCTGGCCGATGCCAAGTTCTTCTTCGATCAGGACCGCAAGCGGGCCCTGGCGTCGCGGGTCGAGGCGCTCGACCGGGTGGTCTACCACAACAAACTGGGCAGCCAGGGCGCCCGTGTCCGCCGCCTGATGAAGCTGGCCGGCGCCATTGCCCGCGAGCTGGGCGCCGATGAAACACTGGCAACGCGCGCCGCCGAGCTGGCCAAGGCCGACCTCTCCACCGACATGGTCGGCGAGTTTCCGGAACTGCAAGGCATCATGGGCAAGTACTACGCCCTGCACGATGGCGAGGACGCCCAAGTGGCCAAGGCCATCGAGTCGCACTACCAGCCAAAGTTTGCCGGCGACACCCTGCCCGAAGGCAATATCGCCCTGGCCGTTGCGTTGGCCGAGCGGCTGGATGCCCTGGTCGGCATGTTCGGCATCGGCGCCATCCCGACCGGCGACAAAGACCCGTTCGCCTTGCGCCGCGCCGCGCTGGGCGCGCTCAGGATGTTGATGGAACGCTATCTGCCGCTCGACCTGATGCAATTGCTCACGCGGGCCCAGGCCCAGTTCGACCCGGAGCAAATCGCCGCCAGCACGGCGGTCGATGTCTTCCAGTTCATGCAGGAACGGTTGCGGGTCTACCTGAAGGAACGTGGTGCCATGCAGGACGAGGTGGAATCGGTGGTGGTGCAGGCGCCGACCCGCATCGACCGGGTGCCGGCGCGCCTGGCGGCGGTGGCCGAGTTCCGCAAGCTGCCGGAGGCTGCCGCTCTGGCCGCCGCCAACAAACGCATCCGCAACATACTGAAGAAGGCCGATGTGGTTGGCGAGACGGTCGATGTCGCCCTGCTCCAGACCGGCGCCGAGGCCGATTTGCATCAGTCCCTGGTCGCGGTGATGCCTGGGGTCGATGCCGCCCTGGTCAACCTCGACTATACCGGCGCGCTGACCCGGCTGGCCGGCCTGCGCGCCGCCGTCGACCGCTTCTTCGACGAGGTCATGGTGATGGCCGACGAGCCGTTGATCCGGGCTAACCGTCTGGCCTTGCTGGGCGCATTCGCGCGCGTCATGAACAGCGTGGCGGACATCTCGGAGTTGACGGCTTGACGATAAAACGGGGCTGGCGTGGGCGAGGCCGCTGAAGTCCTCCGGATCAACCGGCTGACCGCCGAATTCTTTTATCCTGAGACCGAGCGGGGGTTCCGGGAGGACATCCGTGCTCGCCGGATCAGGGATACCCGTCTGGCGATCTTACTGGCGGCGGTGTTCTACCTGGTCTTCGCCTCCACCGATTACCTGGCCATGGGAGTCTGCGAGAATTATTCCGTGGTCTTGGCGACGCGTGCGTCGATTTGTGCGGCTGGCTTGATTACGGCATTTCTGCTACCTAAATATTGGCGTCAGTTGGTCAATGGCGTCATTCCCGGTCTGGTGGCGGTCTTTGCCATGGCCGGGTTTATCGCCATTACCTTTCTGCGTCCGTACTCGGTTGGCTGGCACGGCATGAGCATGATGATTATGTTGCTGGGCGGTTATGTCTTCATCCCCAACCGGTTTCTCGCCATCTTGTCGATTTGTCTGACCGGTTCGTTGATTTTCTTGCTGCTGGCAGCGATCCATTTTGGTCTACCAGGCGATGAACTGCTCAGGTTATCAACCCTGCTGATAGTGACCAACATAATGGGCGCCATGGCCAACTATCGGCTGAGTTGGCTGATGCGCGAGGAATATCGCGATCGCGCCATTGTCGAAATGGCCAATCTGAAACTACAGGCCGAGATGGTCGAGCGCGCCCGGCTGGAAGAGGTTTTGCGACAACGCGCCGAGACCGACGATGTGACCGGCGCGCTCGATCGCGGGGCCTTCTTTGTCCGTGCCGAGATGATCTTGCGCCAGGCTGACGTGGACTTGAAACCGCTCGCCGTGTTGTTCATCGACGTGGATTATTTCAAGCAGATCAATGTCACCTATGGCCATATCCGTAGCGACCAGGTGCTCAAGATATTGGTGCAGGTCTGTAACTCGCTTTTGCGCGAGCCGTATTGCCTGGCCCGCCTGGGCGGCGAGGAGTTCGTGGTTCTGTTGCCCGGCCTGGACCTGGCTGGCGGCGCCAAATTGGCCGAGCAGATACGGGCCGAATGCCAGAGAACGCCAGTGGCCATGGACGAGGTGGATGTCCATTTCACGGTCAGCATCGGCGTGGTGCAACGCCAATCCGGCGAACCTGCCAGGGTGGCACTGATGCGAGCGGATACCGCCATGGCAAGCGCCAAATTCAAGGGCCGGAACCGGGTCGAGGCGGTGAATTGAACCTAAAAACGCTGGCCTATCGCGGGCTAGCCCGCTGCCGCCCAGTGGGCGCAGCCCGACCTAGGCAACGGGCGCCGGCGCGGAACCGATAGGGCGGCCCATGGCCGCCTGCCACCCATGGGACCAGCGTTGTCGGGATGAATCCCGACCTACCCCGCTATTTGGGAGAAAGCGAACATTACTGCTTGGGGCTAACAGGCCGAGTATTGCGTCGGTTCGCCCTCCACGTGCACAATTAGCCATCCAGACTAGGCGCCGCCATGAAACTTGTCATCCTCGACCGCGACGGGGTCATCAATCACGACTCCGACCAGTTCATCAAATCACCGGAAGAATGGCGGCCCATCGCCGGCAGCGTGGAGGCCATTGCCCGGCTCAATCAGGCAGGTTATCGGGTGGTGGTGGCGAGCAATCAGTCCGGTCTTGGTCGTGGTCTGTTTTGCATGGCGACGCTGAACCTGATTCACGCCAAGATGCATAAACTGGTCGGCCAGGCCGGCGGCCGCATTGATGCCATCTTTCTGTGCCCGCACCCTGCCGATGCCGGCTGCGAATGCCGCAAGCCGCGGGCCGGGTTGTTCCACGACATCGCCAAGCGCTACCGCACCAACCTGGCCGGCGTGCCGGCCATTGGCGATGCGTTGCGCGATCTGCAAGCCGCAGCCGAGGTCGGCGCCCGGCCGATCCTGGTACGCACCGGCAAGGGCACCCGGACCCTGGCTGGCGGCGGCGTGCCTGAAGGGACGCCGGTCTATGCCGACCTGGCCGAGGCGGTCAGCGCTTTAACCCTCAGCGACCCGGCGTGATCTTCCTGCGTTGCCTGCTGTTTTTGCTCCTGCAATCGGTGTTTACCGTGCTATTCGTCGCGCTGGCCGTTGTCGCTGTACCCTTGCCGCCGCTGCCTCGCTATCGCTTTATCGGTATATGGGCCCGTGTGGTGATCGTTATGGCTCGATACATTCTGGGCATCGACCATCGGGTCATCGGCCTGGAAAATCTGCCGTCCGGCGGCCCGGCCATCGTCATGGCCAAGCACCAGTCGGCCTGGGAGACCATCGCCTTCCAGTTGATCTTTCCGCCGCTGGCCTTTGTCTTGAAGAAGGAACTGCTACGGATCCCGTTCTTCGGCTGGGGTCTGGCCATGATCAGCCCGATCGCCATCGACCGGGCGGCCGGCCGCAAGGCGCTCAAGGAGCTTGAAGTTCAGGGCGAGGCGCGTCTGGCCAAGGGTTTCTGGGTGCTGGTCTATCCGGAGGGTACCCGGGTCAAACCCGGCGAAACCGGCAAATACAACATTGGCGGCGCCTGGCTGGCGGCCAAGACCGGGGCGCCGGTCATTCCGGTGGCCCACAACGCTGGCCGCCTGTGGCCCAAGGGCGCCTTTCTGAAGCGCCCCGGCGAGATCACCGTGGTCATTGGCCCGGCCATCGCCACGGCCGGCAAGAAGGCCGCTGCCATCAACGCCGAGGTCGAGGCCTGGATCGAGGCCGAGATGGCCAGACTGTGAGGCGCCGCGCCATCCGCCGCGAGGCCGGCGAGGCCGTCATCGAGCTGGCTGGCCGCTCGGTCGGCTACCTGCTCAAGCGTAGTTCTGCCCGTCGTACCTTGGCGCTGCGGGTGACCGACAGCGGCGGGGTACAGGTCAACGCGCCGCTGGCCTTGTCCCACGGCCACATCGAGGCCTTTCTACTGCGCCATGCCGGGTGGCTGACCGAGCAGTTGGCGCGGCGGGCGGTCGCCCATACCTGGCAGTCCGGCGTGGAGCTGCCCTATCTGGGCGGTGTGTTGCGTCTTGAAATTCATGAAGGCAGCGCAGGGCAGGTGCTAGATCGAGAGGGCGATTGCCTGAATTGCACGGCCGAGCCGGCGCTGGCGGTGATGGCCTGGTATCGCCGTCAGGCCCTTGAGCTTCTGGGCTCGCGCCTTGCCGCCCTCTGCCGCGGGCAGGGGCGCATCGAGCCGCCTTGGCGGGTGTCCAATGCCCGTACCCGCTGGGGCAGCCTGTCGCCCAAGGGCGAGGTTGGCCTGAGCTGGCGGCTGGTCAAAGCCAGCCCGGCGGAGATCGATTATGTCATCTGTCACGAGTTGGCGCACTTCCGCCGCCGTGACCACTCCGCCGCCTTCTGGCGCGAGGTGGAACGTCTGTGTCCAGGTTATGCCTCGGCCCGCGCCCGGCTGCGGGAAAACGGCCACCGCTATCTGGAATTCTGAGTCTTAGCGATTCGCTAGACGGCTGAATTCCTCGACGCTGAGGGTCTCGCCGCGGCGTTGCGGGTCGATGCTGAGCGCCGCAAAGGCCTCCGGTTCAACCAATCCCTTCAAGGTGTTGCGTAGCGTTTTGCGGCGCTGGCCGAAGGCGCGGGCGACGATCTCGGCGAAGCGTTCGGCGTCGCGGTAGGGGATCGCCTCGACCGACAGCGGCACCAGCCGGACCACGGCGGAATCGACCTTGGGCGGTGGGTTGAAGGCGCCGGGCGGGACGTTGAACAGCTTCATGACCTGAAAACGCGCCTGGAGCATGACCGACAGGCGGCCGTAGTCCGGGGTGTCCGGGGCGGCGGCCATGCGGTTAACCACCTCCTTTTGCAGCATGAAGTGCAGGTCCTTGATCTTGCCGGCATAGTCGGCGAGGTGAAAGAGCAGGGGCGAGGAGATGTTGTAGGGCAGGTTGCCGACCACCCGAAGCGGCGTGCCCAGGCTGGCGAAGTCGAATTTGAGGGCGTCGGCCGTGTGTATGGTCAGACGCTCGGGCGGGAATGCCTGGCTGAGGTGGGCGACCAGATCGCGGTCGATCTCGACCACATGCAGGTGGTCGAGCTTTTCTAGCAGCGGCCGGGTGAGCGCGCCCTGGCCGGGGCCGATCTCGACCATCAGGTCATCGGCCGCCGGGCGGATGGCGGTGACGATGCGGGCGAGATAGCCGGGGTCGTGCAGGAAATGCTGGCCAAGGGATTTCTTGTGGCGATAGGCGGTCATCGGCCAGTGCGGGAAAGGTGTGACGAGCACGGCATGACGAAAACCAGCGCGTCGTCACGTCGTTGGGTCATGTCCTTATGGTCACGAATTTGCGTCACGCTTTACCCTGTTCATGGCCATCTTCCAGGCCAGGTCGATGGCCGCGCGCAGACTGCCGTCGCGTATCTGTCCGGTGCCGGCCAGGTCAAGCGCGGTGCCATGATCGACCGAGGTGCGGATGATCGGCAGGCCCAGGGTGACATTGATGCCGTGGCCGAAGCAGGCGTATTTGAGCACCGGCAGGCCCTGGTCGTGGTACATGGTCAGCACGGCGTCAGCCTGATCGAGATATTTGGGCTGGAACAGGGTATCGGCCGGCAGGGGGCCGATCAGGTCCATGCCTTCGGCGCGCAGCCTGGCCAATACCGGCTCGATCAGCTCGATCTCCTCCCTGCCCAGGTGGCCGCCTTCGCCGGCGTGAGGGTTGAGGCCGGCGACCAGGAGGCGCGGCCTTGCAGCGCCGAAGTCGCGGCGCAGGGCGGCGTGCAGGATGCGCAGGGTCTCAGTCAGGACCGCCGGGGTCATGGCGTTGGCGACCTCCCGCAACGGCAGGTGGGTGGTGGCCAGGGCAACGCGCAGCGGCCGGCCGTTGGCCTGGTCGCCGGCCAGCATCATGACCACGCGCGGCGTGCCGGTCAGCTCGGCGAGGAACTCGGTGTGGCCGGTGAAGGTAATGCCGGCGTCGTTGATGATGCCTTTGTGTACCGGGCCGGTGACCAGACCGGCGAACTCGCCTGACTGGCACCCGGCGACGGCCCGACGCAGGCAGGCCAATACATAGCCGGCATTGCCGATGTCGAGCCGTCCGGCCGTAACCGGCGCGGCCAGCGGCAAGTGGCATTGGCTTAACGGCGAGGCGCCACCGCTGACGTAGTCGGGAACCGCGAACGGCAGGCCGAGTTGCCGGGCGCGGCTGGCCAGCAGGTCACGGTCGGCCAGGATGACCAGCGGGCAGGGCGGCGGCGACTGAGCCAGCAGGATGGCGAGGTCGGGACCGATGCCGGCCGGCTCGCCGGCAGTCAGCACGAGGGGCGGTTTTCCCCCCTCATGTCTCACTTTTCTCACCTCATTCTTCCAGTCTATATTCGACATAGGCGCGGTCGCGCGCCTGCCGCACCCAATCATCGAAGGCCTCTTCGCTCTTGCGTTCGCGGATCGCCTGGCGGGCGAGTTGCCGTTGCCGTTCCGGGCCGACATCCTGGTCGCGGCGTTCGAGTACCTGGATGAGGTGCAGGCCGAATGGGGTCTTGACTGGCTTGGTGATTTCACCCGCTTGGGCGGCGTCCATGGCCCGTTCGAACTCCGGCACGGTGTCGCCTGGATTCAGCCAGCCCAGGTCACCGCCTTGGGCGGCGGACGTATCGTTGGAATATTGCTTGGCCAGTTTGGCGAAGTCGGCGTCGCCGTTGACCAGCCGGTCGCGCAGTTCCATGAGGCGGCTATAGGCATCCTGGTCGCTAATGACCTCATTGGTCTTGATCAGGATGTGCCGGGCGTGGCTCTGGCGAACGATTTGCTTGCCATCGATATCGTGTCGGTCGATCAGTTTGAGGATGTGATAGCCGTTCGGGCTGCGCAGGGTCGGGGTGACCTCGCCGATCTTGATGCCTTTGACCGCGTCGACGAACAGGCTGGGCAATTTAGCCTCGCCGCGCCAGCCCATGGTACCGCCCTGTAGGGCATTCTGGGCATCCGAATAACTGGCTGAAACCTGTGCGAAGTCGGCGCCATTCTTGAGCTCTGCTTGAGCCTTTTCAGCCTTGGCCTTTAGCTTTTGCAAGGTTTCAGGGCTGGCGCCATCGGGCGCCAGGAATAGTAGATGGCCCAGGTTGTATTCGGCTTGGCGGCTGGGGTCCTGCTTCTGATTGGCCAGGAAATTATCGACCTCGGCGTCGGTTACCACGATGTGGTTATCGACTTCGCGTTCGCGCAGCCGGGCGATGATCAGTTGCTGGCGAATCTGCTGCCGGTAGGCCTCGAAATCGATGCCTTCTTTTTCCAGCGCGATTCGGAAGGCCGGCGGTTCCAGGTTGTTTTGGGCGGCGACACGGGCGACGGCGCGATCCACGCTGTCGCCGTCGACGCGGATGTTGGTTTCGTCGGCCATCTGGAGCAACGTTTTTTCCGTAATCATGCGTTCCAACAGGCGCTTTGCTAAAACATCCTTGGCCGGCGGCGGGGTATTGCGCAAGGCCATCTGATGGAGGGTTTGTTCCATCTGCCGATCCAGTTCGCTTTGGGTGATAACGGCGTTATTGACCACGGCGACGATGCGATTTAAAAGCACCGGCGCCGACTGGACGGGCAGCGGCGCAAACATGGCGGCCAGGAGGTATATCGGCAGCGCGACCCAATTTCCGGTCAGCCGCTTGAGTATATTAGTGTCGTTCAAGTTCATCGCTCTTAGTGTATCCAGGGATGCTGTTTTTCAGGATGTCCAGGGGGTTGGGGCCCAGACGGGTTAGACCCTGCAATTCCAATTGCAGGAAAAAGGTCGTGCTGGACGTTTGCGCGGTGGTGACCAGTTTTTGTATCACGGCGCGCGCGGACCAGCAGCCGGCGTTGTATTCAAGACCCGCCAACCCTTCCACCAGACGGCGATCATAGAAGGAATAGTTGATTCGACCAAGACTGTACCATTTGGCCTGTATCGGCCATTGCCAGGATAGATCGACCTGCTTGAGTTCGGTTCCATAGAGCGGATTGGTGTAGCGCAGGTCGGCGTTGAGCAGCTTGCCGGGACCGGCGTGATAAGTGCTGCCGATGCTGGCCTGCGCCAACTGGCCGGCGCTTGAGTTGTACTGCAAGCCGGAGTCGATGCGCCAGCGGTCGGTCAGTTGGCCGGAAATCTGGCCCAGTAGATTGGTAACATTGGCGCCCCGGGCGCTGAAGCCGGGCATGACGACTCGTTGGTCGTTGAAATAATAGCGTTGTCCTAGCGTTACCTGTAGCCGTTCCAGACCGGTATCGGCCTCCAGAAAGCGGCTGGTGACGCCGAGTGTGACCTGATTGGCGTCGTTGATGCGGTCTATGCCGATGAACTGGTTATCGGTGTAGAGCTGAGGCTGAAGCGGGTCGCCCATGCCGCTGTCGAATACCGGCAGGGCCGTTTGGTCGCGGTAGGGGATCCGAACGTAGTAAAGGCGCGGTTCCAGGGTCTGTAAATAACGCTCCCCGCGCCAGCTCATGTTGCGGTCCAGATAGGCCCCGCTATCCAGGGAGAAAATCGGCAGACTGCGCGAGGCCGACAGAACGCCGGGGTAGTCGGGGTTTCGATCCAGGACATAACGGGTCAACTGCCAGCCTAACTTGGGCCGGATATAGCCGTAGGTTTGCTCCAGGTTCATGTCGATGCTGGGATACGCGTTGAACCGGCCCCCGGCCGCCTTGCTGGCCAGATTGTGGTCGAAGCGCACCATCTCCCCAGAAAAGCTGAAGTGGACGCGGCCGCCGAACAGGTCGTTGCGGTTGGCGTTGGCCAGGATTTGCGGCGCTCGACGATATGGCAGGTCGACTGGCGCGGCCGGGTCCTGCAAGGTTTGATAGTTCTGCACCCGACCCAGTACGCTCCACCAGTCGCCGTTGTAATTCAGCGTCGCCTCGCGGGGCAGGTTCTGCAGGGCGGTTTGGCTGACCAGGCTGGATAGGTCGGTGAAATAGGCGTCATCGGAGACGTCTTCGAGGTGCAGCGCGCCGGATAGCCTGGAGTTGAACTGCTGCTTGTGATCGACGAACTCACGGTAACGCCCGGCGCCGGTTTGACTATCGTAGGGCAGCGCCTCCACTACCAGCACGCCCTGATAACTTGGCGCCAGATAGCGGTATTCGGCGCCCAGTTGCGCGCCGCGTTTGGTCATGATCCTGGGCGTGAAGGTGGCGTCCCGATTGGGTGCAATGTTCCAGTACCAGGGGGCGATAACCTCCAGGCCGCGATTGTCCGAAACGCCGAATGAAGGCGACAGAAAGCCGGACTTGCGGTTTTCGTCCAGGGCGAAATCAAGCGCCGGCGCATACAGGATCGGTACGCCCAGATATTCCACCCGGACATTGCGCGCGCTGCCGATGCTACGGTCGTAATCCAGTTTGAGGCTGCTGGTGCGCAGATACCAGCCGTCGTTGTTCGCTGGGCAGGTAGTGAAGCTGGCCGGCTCCAGCCGGTATTGGTTCGGGCCTTCGAAGAATAACTTGTCGGCATCGGCGCGGCCGGTTTGGCCCTTGTCGCTGACCAGGGAAAAATGTGCTGGTGTGGCCTCACCTAGACGGGAGTCGATCTTGAGCGACATCCGTTCGCTGTCGAGCTGGTTCTTGCCGTGTTGAAGTCGAACGTTGCCTTTGGCGTCCATTGCATCCGATTTGGGCTCGTAGCGCAGCCAATCGGCCTCTATGGTCTCGTTCTGGGTATGGGCGATGACCGCGCCCTCGGCCAGGATGTAGTCCTGGTCCTGGCCATGGACCTGGTCCGCCTCGAACGAGACCGGACCGCGCTGCGTTTGGACCTTTCCGTGATTGGTCATCGCTTGCGGCGGCGGTTGGTTGGCGAGCGGCGCGTCCTCCGCCCAGCAGACACAGGCGACGGTCAGTGCGACTGTCAGTGGCAGGAGGCGGTGCGGGGCCATGGGTGGGTGATAGAATGACTAGCGTTGTTTGTAGCCGGATTATAACTTGGAACCATCGGAAACCCCTGACCGTTTGAGCCGTCTGCGGCAGTGGACAGAAGGTGTTTTACCAGTGCCCATGGTCGGTCTGGACGTGGCGTCCGCTGACGCCAGTTTCCGTCGTTATTATCGGGCTAGGACCGCGACCGCCAGTTACATCGTCATGGATGCGCCGCCGGCCCATGAGGATTGCCAGCCGTTTATCCACATCGCCCGGCTGTTTCGCACCGCCGGCGCCAACACCCCGGAAATTCTCGCCGAGAACCTCGACGAGGGCTTTCTGCTGCTGACCGATTTTGGCAACACGACCTATCTATCGGTCCTCAACGACCAGACTGCCGACCGGCTCTATGGCGATGCCAACGCCCAGTTGGTCAAGATACAGATCGCCAGCCGGCCAGGTGTGCTGCCAGATTACGACGAGGCGTTGCTGCGTCGCGAAATAATGTTGTTCCCGGACTGGTATCTGACCCGACACTTGAAGCTCGAACTGAGCGCCGCGCAGCGCCAGGTCATGGATCAGACCTTCGCCGCCATTCTCGCCAACAATCTGGCCCAGCCCAGGGTCTACGTCCACCGCGACTGGCACTCCCGCAACCTGATGGTGACCGAGGCCGACAACCCTGGTGTGCTGGATTTTCAGGATGCGGTTTATGGCCCCATCACCTATGACCTGGCGTCCATCTACAAGGACGCCTACATCCGCTGGGACGAGGATCGGGTGCTGGACTGGTTGGTGCGATATTGGCAAGTCGCACGCCAGGCCGGTCTGCCGGTGGTCGCCGACTTCGGCGATTTCTACCGCGATTTCGAATGGATGGGCATACAGCGCCATATCAAGGTGCTGGGCATCTTCGCCCGGCTGTATCACCGCGACGGCAAGTCCGGCTATCTCAAGGACATGCCGCTGGTTATGGATTACCTGCGCCGGGCCTGCGAGCGTTACAACGCCTTGCGCCCCTTCATGCGCCTGCTTGACGAACTGACAGGTCAGCAGGCCGACGTAGGTTATACCTTCTGATGTTGCCCACTCACTGGCCGAAGGCCATGATCCTGGCCGCTGGCCTGGGTGAGCGCATGCGCCCGCTTACCGAGCGCACGCCCAAGCCGCTGCTCACGGCGGGCGGAAAGCCCCTGATCGTCTGGCAGATCGAGCGCCTGAAGGCGGCCGGGTTCAGCGATCTGGTCATCAACCACGCCCACCTCGGCGGCCAGATCGAAGCGGCATTGGGCGATGGTGGTGCTTATGGCGTCCATATCGCCTGGTCGGCCGAAGGCGCGCCGCTGGAGACCGCCGGCGGCATCGCCAAGGCGCTGCGCCTGCTGGGCGAGCGGCCGTTTCTGGTCACCAATGGCGACGTCTACACGGATTATGATTACGGCCGGCTGCAACCGGTGTTGGTCGATATGGTCGTGAATCCGGCTCGGGTTGCCCATCTGGTGCTGGTCGATAATCCACCTCATCATCAGCAAGGTGACTTCACCCTGGACGCCGGGCAGGTCAAACTGCCGCCGACCCACGCCATCGGTTGCCACACGTTTTCCGGCATCGCCTGCTACCGGCCCGAACTGTTCGCTGGCATCGTGCCCGGTGACAAGGCCCAATTGGCGCCGCTCTTGATCGCCGCCATGAATGCCGGCAAGGTCAGCGGCGAATATTTCAGCGGCCGCTGGGAGGATGTCGGCACCCCGGCCCGTCTCAAGACACTCGACGAGGAATTAAATGGACCTGTCACCGCCTGATCGTGAACTGTATCGTCAACGTCGCCGCCGAGTCATGCAGGCGATGGGGGAGGGCGTCATGGTCATCGCCACTGCCCCGGAAGCGGTGCGTAACCGCGACGCCTACTATCCATTCCGGCCCGACAGCTATTTCTGGTGGCTGACCGGTTTTGCCGAGCCGGAGGCCGTGGTCGTGCTGGTGGCCGGCAAGCGGCCGCGCCAATACCTGTTCTGTCGGGAAAAGAATATCGATAAAGAGGTATGGGACGGTTTCCGCTGGGGGCCGAAAGAGGCCAAAACGGCCTTCGGCTTCGACGTCGCCTGGCCAATCGAACAACTGGACAAGCGCCTGCCCCTATTGCTGGAAAATCAGCCTGTGCTGTCCTACCTGGTCGGCCACGATACGGCCTGGGACAACCGGGTTATGGGCTGGCTCAACGCCGCGCGCGACAAGGCGCGGACCGGAGTGCAGGCGCCCGCCGCCCTGACCGATGCGCGCCGCCGGCTGGACGAATTCCGCCTGTTCAAGGACGACCACGAACTGGCCATGCTGCGCCGCGCTGCGGCGATTTCCGCCGACGCCCATCGCCGCGCCATGCGCGCCTGCCGACCCGGCGTGAATGAACACGAGATCGAGGCGGAGCTGCTCTACGCCTTCCGGCGCGGCGGCGCCGAGGCGCCGGCCTACACCTCTATCGTGGCGGGGGGCGCCAATGCCTGCATCTTGCATTACGTCTTCAACAACCGGCCGCTCAAGGACGGCGACCTGCTGCTGATCGACGCCGGGGCCGAGTACGCCGGCTATGCGGCCGACATTACCCGCACCTTCCCGGTCAACGGTCGCTTCAGCCCGGCCCAGAAGGATACCTACGAAATCGTCCTGGCGGCCCAGGCGGCGGCCATCGCCGAGGTCAAGCCGGGTAACGCCTGGAATGCCGCCCACGAGGCCGCTGTGCGGGTGCTGGCCCAGGGTATGAAGGATTTGAAGCTGCTCAAGGGGCGGCTGGACGGTCTGATCGAGTCCGGCGCCTATCGCCGTTTTTACCTGCACCGTACCGGCCATTGGCTGGGTCTGGATGTCCACGATGCTGGCGAATACAAGGTCGATGGCGCATGGCGCGCCTTGCAGCCGGGTATGGTCCTGACGGTGGAGCCGGGCCTGTACATACGGCCGGGCGAGGGGGTGCCCCGGCGGCTGGAAAATATCGGCATCCGCATCGAGGACGACGTGCTGGTGACCAAAACCGGTTGTGAGGTTCTGAGTGCCGCGACGCCCAAAACCGTAGCCGAGATCGAAAGCGCCATGTCGAGTGGGCGTCGTCGGTAGACAAGTCCTTTATAGGTGTCTATGATGACTACCATATGTGGACATAAGTGAGGCGCATCATGACCTGGAACATCGCTCAAGCCAAACAGCGTTTTTCGGAAGTGGTTCGGCTTTCGGCTCAAGAGCCGCAGGCCATCTACAATCGCGGGGAACGGGTCGCGGTGCTGATCGACGCCAAGGAGTTCGCTGCCTATGAAGCGTGGCGCAAGCAGGCCGCGCCGATCACGCTCGGCGCCGAGTTCGCCGAACTGCGCCGGGTCGTGGCCGAGACCGACTACCAACTCGAAATACCCCTACGTCAGGATCGGGCCAATGCCTTTGCCGACCTACTGGAGGGCGAGGCCCATGCTGGTTGACACCAATATCGTCAGCGAACTGGTCCGCCGCCAGCCCAATGCCGGCGTGCTGGCCTGGGCCGATGGCCTGGCCGATTTCGCAATTTCGGTGGTGACCGTGGACGAAATCGCCTATGGCCTGTCCTGGCGACCCAATGCCCGGATCGAGGCATGGTTCGACGGTTTCTTGCGTCGTCATCCGATTTTCCCCGTCACCGAGGCCATCGCCCGCCGCGCCGGCGAGCTGCGTGGCGCCTTTGCCGCGCGGGGCATCAAGCGCAGTCAGGCCGATATGATGATCGCCGCCACCGCTCAGATTCACGCCCTTACCCTGGCGACCCGCAACGAGGATGACTTTCGCGGTTGCGGTATCCCGGTCCTGAATCCATTCAGCCCATGATGCCCAGCCATGTTGACATCGCGATAATCGGCGGCGGTCCAGTCGGCGCCGCGCTGGCTATTGCGCTCAAGGACAGTGGTCTGACTGTCGCGGTGCTGGAGGCTAGGAGCGAATTCGCCGCGCGCGACCCCCGCGCCCTGGCGTTGTCCCAAGGTACGCGCTTGGTCCTGGAGCGGCTGGGTACGTGGGATCGGCTTGGCGCCAAGGCCACCCCGATCGAGACCATCCACGTCTCCCAGCTCGGTCGCTTTGGTCGGGCGGAGCTGGCGGCGAAGGCGATGGGCGTGCCGGCCCTGGGTTACACCGCCGCATACGGCGACCTTTATGCCGCCCTGGCGGCGGGGTTGCTAGGTTCCGGCGCGCACCTGATTGCCGGCGCCCGGGTCTCGGCTGTGCGGCCGGCCTCCGGCTGCGGTCTGGTGGAATACCAGCAGGCGGCTGTGGCGCACACCTTGACCGCCCGCTTGCTGGTCCTGGCCGACGGCGGCAAGAGCCTGCCGGGCGAGGTCAAGATTAAGGATTACGGTCAGAGCGCCATCGTCTGCACGGTCCGGACCGAGGCGCCGCACGGCGGTCGGGCCTATGAGCGCTTCACCCCGGCCGGGCCGATGGCGCTGTTGCCGCTCGGCGACAACTACGCCCTGGTTTGGACCACGCCGGCGGATCAGGTGGAGGCCCGGATGCAATGCGACGATGGCGTTTTCCTGACCGAGTTGCAGGCGGCCTTCGGCGACCGCCAGGGCCGTTTCCTGGCCGCCGGTCCGCGTTCGGCATTCCCACTCCGCCTGGTGACCAGCGCGGCCAAGGATCGGCCCGGTCTGGTGCGCATCGGCAACGCCGCCCAGACCCTGCACCCGGTGGCCGGACAAGGCTTCAACCTGGGCTTGCGTGATGCCTGGTGGCTGGCGGAAACAATCATGGATTCATCCCGCGAGCAGTTGGGCGACAGCGATTTCCTCACGCGCTACCGCGCCTATCGGCGCCGGGACGTGGCCGGCGGCATCGCCATGACCGATCTATTGGTCGATCTGTTTGCTAATGACCTGCCGCTGCTGTCCCAGGCGCGCGGCCTGGCGCTGACGGCCATGGATGCGCTGCCACCGTTGAAAAACCTGTTCGTCCGCAAGATGATGTTCGGGGCCCAAGCATGATGGACCGTTTTGACATCGTGATTATCGGCGGTGGCCTGACCGGCGCCGCCTTCGCACTGGCCCTGAAGAATTCACCCTATCGCGTTGCCTTGGTCGAGCCGCGTCCCCCGCAGGCGCCCACCGAGGACTGGGATGCCCGCATCTACGCCTATAGTCCGGGCAACGTGAACTGGCTGAAGGCGTTGGCCGGCTGGGCCGAGCCGGTCCGGGCGCAGGCCGTTCAGGCCATGCGCATCTTTGGCGACGAGGGCGGCCGGCTGAACTTCGATGCCCTGGAGACGGGCCTGCCTGAGCTGGCCTGGATTGCCGAGAACGGCCGTCTGCAATTTGCCCTGTGGCAGGCGCTCAGCCTGGCGCCCAATGTGGAGTTTATTGCGGCCGAACCGGAGGCGGTGGCTTGGGGTGAGGGCCGCCATACGCTGCACTTGGCCGGTGGTCAGTATATTGAGGCCGACCTGCTGGTCGGCGCCGACGGCGCCAGTTCATGGCTGCGCCAACAGGCCGGCATCGGCTGCACCATAGACGACCAGCATCAGGCCGGCGTGGTGGCCAATTTTGAGACCGAGAAGCCACATCGCGGTATTGCCTGGCAATGGTTCCGCCAGGACAGCATATTGGCCTATCTGCCCTTGCCGGGAAGGCGCATCGCCATCGTCTGGTCTACCCATGAAGACGCCGTGGCAGGGCGGCTGGCGCAATCTGCCGACGAATTCGCCGCCGAGGTGACAGAAGCGGGCCATCGAGTCCTCGGCCGGCTGCGGCAAATCACCCCCCAGGTCGCCTTCCCGCTGAAGATACGCCGGGCCAAAGAGTGGGTTCGGCCCGGGCTGGTCCTGATTGGCGACGCCGCCCATACGGTCCACCCGCTGGCTGGCCAGGGCGTCAATCTAGGCTTCCGGGATTGCCGGCGGCTGGCCGAAATGTTAGCTTCCGGCGGGAACCCCGGCGCCATTGGCCGCCTCCAAGCCTACTCAGTTCGCCGGCTGGAAGATGTAGCCACCATGCAGTTCACCACCGGCGGTTTGAAACGATTGTTCACTAACGCCGATCCGGTCGTGCGCGCTTTGCGCAATACCGGGCTCGGCTTGACCAACGGCCAGGATTGGCTGAAACAGGCGCTGATGCGCCATGCCGTTCAATAACTCGATAGAGAGACCTCATGCGTATTTTTATTCCCTTGTTGTTCACCTTGTTGCTGACCTCCGCTTGCGACGCTGGGCAAGGCGAGATCAGAAAAAATCTGGAATCCAGTTTTCCTGGCGTCAAGATCGACAGCGTCGGCAAAAGCCCGGTCGCCGGCCTGTATGAGGTGGTGGTGGATGGCAGCCACGTCATCTACGTCGACAAGGATGCGAAGTACGTCTTCGAGGGGATGCTGGTCGATGCCGCAACCAAGCGTAACCTGACTCAGGAGAAGGTCGATAAGCTGACCCTGGTTGGCTTCGACAGCCTACCGCTGCAACAGGCCATCAAGGTCGTGAAAGGCGACGGCAAGCGCCGTCTGGCGGTGTTCTCCGATCCGGACTGCCCGTACTGCAAGAAGCTGGAACCGGAACTGGCCAAGCTGACCAACGTCACCATCTACACCTTCGCATACCCGCTGCCCATGCACACCGACGCCGCGCGCAAGAGCCGTCTGGTCTGGTGCAGCGCCGACCCGGTCAAGGCCTGGGAAGACCTGATGCTGAATAACACGGTGCCGGAAGGCAAGGACGACTGTCCGAATCCGGTCGAAGCCAACCTGGCGCTGGGCGACAAGCTCCATATCCAGGGCACGCCCAATATCATCCTCGGCAACGGCAAGCGCATTCCCGGCCTGGCTACCGCCGACCGGTTAAGCCAGATGCTGGACGAAGCCGGCGGCAAATAGATTCGTTGACGGCTGCCGGCAAGGCGGCCCGCGCCGATGGACTAGATACCGGCATTAAATAATATGGCCATTTGGCAGAAAATCCGGCGCCAGCCAATGGCCCGCATGTTGCTGCTCTCGTTGAGCCTGCATGTGGCCGTGGCCATGCTGGTTCAGCCGCGCGGCTATGCCGAGCATCGAGTGGTGACGGTCATCGATGCCCAACTGACGGCGGCCCCATTGGCATCGCCGCCGGTTCCCGCGCCAGCGCCGGTCGAACCCATCGTTCAGCCGCTCCCGGAGGTGAAACCGCAGGAGCTGGCAGCGCCGGAACCAACACGGTCGGAACCGGCGATAGCCGCAGTCCACGATAGCATCAAGCCGGCGCCGGTTGCGGATACCAGGCTGACCGTCGCAACCACCGAAGCCAAGGCGACGGTCGCTCGATCCGCCGCCAGCGACGCCCACGCCTTGCCCAGCATCCCGGTCATGATCGACAGCCATTGGTACGATGCCCGGCAACTCGATGTTCAGCCCAGGGCTAGTCAGCCGATCAACCCCCTATATCCGCCCGAGGCTCTGCGCCGCAATCAGCAGGGTACGGTCAAGCTGAAACTGAAGATCGATGAATTCGGCGTGGTGCGGGATGTCGAAGTCCAGGAAAGCGACCCGCCGGCGGTATTCGACGACTCTTCGCTCGAAGCCTTCAAGCAAGGCCGTTTCGAACCCGCCCGCAAGGATGGCCGGCCAGTCCGGGCGCTGATCTATATCCGGGTTCGCTACGAGCTGAACAATTACTAGGAGTCTGTCGGATAACCATGGAACCGCCAGTTAGAAACCTTGATGACGACACGCCGGCGCGACACGCAGCCAGCAGACGCAGCACGCTGGTCAGCGTGGCTGTCAATATCATGCTCAGCACCGGGCAGATTGTGGTCGGTTTTATCTCTGCTTCGCAGGGCTTGATCGCCGATGGCATCCACTCGCTTTCGGACCTCGCCGCCGATTTTGTCGTCTTGCTCGCCAACCATCATAGTAAAAAGGCCCCGGACGAGGATCACCAATATGGCCACCAGCGCTACGAAAATGCCGCTTCGCTGGTATTGGGCGGCTTGTTGCTGGCGGTCGGTCTGGGGATGTTGTGGGCGGCGGCCCATAAGCTGGCGACGCCGGAGTCGATTCCCCAGGTTCATGTGGTCGCCCTCTGGGTGGCCTTGTCCGCCCTGGCCGCGAAGGAATTACTGTTTCGCTACATGTTGAGGGTGGCTGAACGGGTGCGCTCCACCATGCTGATCGCCAATGCCTGGCACGCCCGTTCCGATGCCGCCTCGTCCTTGGTGGTGGCCGGCGGCATCGTCGGTAATCTGCTCGGCTATCCGCTGCTCGACCCGGTGGCGGCGTTAGTAGTTGGTTTGATGGTGGCCAGGATGGGTTGGAATTTTGCCTGGAGCGCGCTGAGCGATTTAATGGACCGGGCGGTTGATGCCGAGACCCTGGCGGGGATGCGGGCGATGATCGAGGACACACCGGGGGTGTTGGGTGTGCATGACCTGCGCACACGCAAGATGGCCGACCTCATCGTTGTCGATGTCCATCTGGAGGTGGCTGGCGAGATACCGGTCCGGGCTGGCCACGACATTGCGGAGGAGGTTGAGCGCCGACTTATGGCCGCCTTTCCGGTGCTGAACGTCATGACCCATGTCGATCCGGTCGAGGCCGGGCCGTCATGATTTACGCCTTGGGCGCGGTATCCACGAAGGCCGTCCGCTGCATGAGGCGGTCGTAGAGTTCAGATAAGTGCGGTTGCGAGCGGCGCCAGTCGATCTCGGGGAAACGCAGATCGAGATAGCCCAGGGTGCAGCCTACGGCGATGTCGGCCAAGGTGAGAAACTCGCCCATGTTAGCGCAAAGTAATAATGTCCCCTTTCTCCCAAATAGAAATGTCCCCTGAGTAATTAAACTCAGCTTCTGTAAAAACCAGAGGCGGGCATAT